>DKNL01000144.1 GCA_002474325.1 Opitutales bacterium UBA7389 | reverse complement strand
GCAAGGACTTCCTTTTCCACCTGGCTACCTTCGAGTTCAAGAGTGGCAGAAACGCCGACAATGTCCGCTCCTGCCTCGGCGAGACCAACAGCCATAGATTTTCCAATCCCTCGCTTACAGCCGGTTACCAGTGCTTTTTTTCCAGACAAATCGAATTCATTGAGGATGCTCATATTACTAGCGAGTTAAACAGTAGGGGCTTAGGATTCGCCTGCAATCCAACGAAATTCATTCGTCGCACTTGACGAGATATTTGATGCCTTCGGGGTTATTTTCGATCGTTTGGAATGCTTCTTTGACGTGATCGATTGGATACACTTTGGTAATAAGCTCCTCAATTGGCAGCTTACCCTCCCCAATCAATGCCAGAGCTTCTTCGAAATCCTCTTTCTCGTAGAGTCGGGTACCTATCAATTCCAATTCCGACCAGAAAAAACGGAATAGATCGATCTGCCTCGGATGCGGATGTATACCGACTACGACGATCCGCCCGCGAACATTTACGATCGAAGTCATCGCATCAACCCCTGACTGCGAGCCCGATACCTCGAAAACGACATCCGCCATCGCTTCGTTCGTTTTGGATGATATGGTTTCCGCAAGATCTTTCTTTAATGGATTAACCGTTTCCAGACCCAGCGTATCGATTTTCTCAAGCCGCTTATCGTTGATCTCGGAAACGATGACACGCGCCCCTTTTTCCTTAGCAACGAGTGCCACTAGAATGCCAATTGGGCCTCCGCCAATGACGACGACTGTTTCGCCCTCCTTCACCCGACCCAATCGCACATCGTGACAGGCAACCGCAGCGGGTTCAGCCAAAGCCCCTTGCTCGAGCGATACCCCATCCGGCAATTTGTGAAGCGTATGAGCCGGCACTGTCCAGGAATGCTGCATACCGCCTGGAGCGTCGATGCCAATGAACTTCAGATTCTTGCCCACATGAGCGTGCCCTTTGTCGAAAGGATGGGCCTCACCAAAGTTCAGCGGCCGCACAGCCACTCGATCTCCTACTTCGACCGAAGTTACAAACTCTCCCAATTCGGCCACCGTAGCAGATACCTCATGCCCGATCGTCAGCGGTGTCTGGACCCGAGCATCCATGTGCCCCTGGTAGATATGCATATCCGTCCCGCAAATTCCACAATAGCCAACATCTAGCCGAACCTCACCAGATTTCGGAGCGACAGGAACACTGTCACCAACTTCCACCTGTCCTTTCTCTAAATAGTTTGCTGCTTTCATTGGTTCGGATTGTTCTTGGTGCCCAGGGCGGGACTTGAACCCGCACGTCCTTACGGACAGCGGATTTTAAGTCCGCTGCGTCTACCGATTCCGCCACCTGGGCAGGCTTGGAATGGAGCGAAGCAAACAGCGGGTGATGGCGGAATTCAAGGCGGAAAACCGAAGCTTGCGATTCTGGAATGGATTCTCCACGGTCTGGCCGTAACGATCTAGACTCCTCCGTTAGCGTAACCAGCGATCCATGGCCCGCCACTGCAGACAAAGCACAGAGTCGCCGAACAGCGAAAGCGTCCAGTATACCCCTAAAGCATGAACTGGCCTAAGGCGTCGTTTCCTACGTTCCACTGGATCCTATAATATGGATTCGAATTCGCAATCGAGGATCGGTCTCTTTGGAGGAAGTTTCGATCCTGTACACAACGGTCACCTAACGATCGCCCGCGAATCGTTGGACCAGTTCTCTTTGGACCGCGTTTTATTCATCCCAGCCGCCCAGTCGCCGCTGAAAGAGCATTCCCCTCGCACTAGCGATCAGCATCGTGTCGATATGCTTGAGCTGGCTATCGGCGGGGAGGAGCGATTCGAGATATATCTTGATGAGATTGAGCGCGGAGGCGTCAGCTATTCATTTGAGACCGCAAACTCGGTCCAACAACGCTTTCCGAACGCTCAGCTATTCTGGATTCTCGGAGGTGATCAAGCCCAACAACTTGGCCAGTGGCGGAATGTAGAGAATTTGGCCAAGACGGTTGAGTTCATTTGCCTTCCGCGAAATGGCGAAGAGCTCTTGAACTTCTCGCTGCCACCTGAGATCCATCTGCACATGCTAGACATTCCACTGATAAAGATTAGTTCCACTCAGATCCGGCAAAGTCTCGACGACAGACCTGATTCAAATCCTCTCTTGCAAGAAAGCGTCATCGAGTACATCAAAACCAACAATCTTTATACTAGGCCTATGACTGTGGATCTTCAGCTCAACGAACAAGACCAGCGCCTTTTGGAGGTGTGCTGCCAAGCCATCGACGAAACCAAGGGGGAGGACATCGTTATCCTAGATGTGAGCAAGCAATCGTCTATCACCAATTTTTTGATACTCGCATCTGCCAATTCGGAGCCTCATATGAGAGCTCTCAAACGCGATCTAGACAAGGCTCTAAAGGACCACAATGTCAGTGTTTTGGGGGCGGATGAAGGCGATGAAAGCGGTTGGTCTGTACTAGATGCTTTCGATGTGATAATCCATCTCTTTACCCCAGAAATGCGGGCCAAATACGATCTGGAGTCACTGTGGAAAGATGCCTGGCATATCGAAGTAGGTGCTCTTTTGACAAAGGCTGAGAACTCTGTCTAGAAATCTACGCCCACGGAACTGATTACGCGTTGATCTTCGCGGCGATCTTTTGGCAAGGACCTGTCATACTCAAGCTGGTACCGGAGAGACAAGTGGAGGGCTTCGTTCACCTTGCTCGTCATGCCCATTCTAAATTCATACTCGTATTCATCTTCCTTGTCCGGCGGCACTTCCAGTTTGAATTCTTGAGTCAAGCGAAGGCGGTTGTTCACTCGATAATCTACATCCTGGAACAAATCGACAAGATAGGAAGTTTCCCCCGACTCGGTGGCCCTATCCCGATAGCGACTACTCATACCCATGCCAGTCGAAAACTTTAGTGCCTTTCGGTTGAGGAATCGATATCCGACACCCAGCGTCTGCTCCAAGTTTAGATCGATCTCCTTAATCCTGTCGGAACTGTACTCAGTATCCGATTGGTAGAACACGCCAGGCGAAATATCGTGCCGCCACCTGAAGTTTGAGTAGATCCGGTCCGTTGTCTTTTCCTGATTGCTTTCGCCATAGAAGCGACTAACCAGCACACGAAAGTCGTTGTTCTGAATCTTTCTCCGCATGCTGTAGAGCGTATTGAAATCGACCTTATCCCGCCGACCATTTTGCGAATTCATTCCGAACTCGAATTGCTGTGTCCAGGCATCTAGATCAATTAGGTCAACGAACCGGTTTATCCGCTTTGCTTGAATGGCCCGATCAATACTGCCGGGCTGCTTGGCAGAAGAACCCGCCGCCTTCGCCGCAGACTCAGGGATGGGATTGGTCTTAGCTACAGCGGGCTTCTGGACCTTATGCGTCGGCAAAGCTGGCTGGGGTTTTGGACGTTCGATCATACGAACATCTCTATTGGCCATACTGAGCTCTCCCAAGAAAGCATGCTTTAAGACGATCAATTCTCCTTCACTAACCAACTCGCCTTTCAAACGGTCCCCATTAGTTAGAATTATCTCTACCTCTTCTGCCTGCAACGACGCCTGGACCACCAATAACAATAATCCAATCGAGATCGCATTACATCCTCTTTCCCAAATGCCCATGTCTTACCCAATGTTAACGCCAATGCACGGAAATCTCTTAGCCCGATGTGAAAACTCCTAAATAGATCAACCCTTTTAAATGGATTATTTCAAAAAATCCATCTCAACTGCGTATTTACATTTCGTTGACAGCCAATGCCGAACACACCGCTGAAGGGATTCATAGGGGTTACCGTTTAAGAAGGCCATACTCTCCTTTTTCTCATTCAAGATTAACATAAATAGGAATCAATATTATGAATAAACAATATCTTAGAAAGGTTTTACCCTCGCTGAAATCATAATCGTGGTTGTCATCCTCGGCCTTTTGGCTGCTATGGTGCTGCCTCCCAGTGCGTTTGTTTGAACTCTCACCAGCCGGCAATGGACAATGACGCCCGTCAGTTGCATTCCGCTACTCAGCAGTGCAAGCTCGTTCGAATCGATGACAAGATTTCAGGAGTAAAACCTGTTGATATAAACCGCAAGAACGTAGTCCTGCAAATAGAGGAGAAGCAGAATAGCTACTCCCTAAAATAAAGCGGATTACGTTCAAAGGCCGCTGGAATCCACGCTTTCGATCCAATTTACGTACGATTGAGCGTCTCCATCGTCAATATACTCTGTCGTGCCCTCAAGTCTGCCGTCATCCGCGTAGAAGGTAATGAACGGGATTCCCGTTATGCCAAAACGCTCTCGAATACCTTCTGTGTCCTCACTCTTTGGTGGAATTCCAATTTTAGCACCAAGAATTCCCTCCGAGCTAAGATAATCATCTAAGGCGCTGCTTTTCTGCAGTAGAGCTTCTAGCCGGTTACACCAGGGGCACCAATCGCCATCTCCCTTGAAAATCATTAGCAATCGCTTGCCTTGCTCCTCGCGAGAAGTTTGCGCCTCTTCAATCTTCGACAGCCAATTCATATCGATTAGTTTATTTCTATTGATGGTGTAAATCGACAGGAACGATAGATGCCAGGCTCTCTACCTGGCAAGTGCCATTCCCCGCCTCGCTCACAAAAAATGTTTAAAACCTCGCGGATCGGGATACCGAGCTCCTAAATCAGCATCTCCTCAAACGATTCGGTTTAGATCTACTCCCAATAAGAGGAGTATCCCACTAGCGGATACGCCAATTGGCCAGCAATACAGAAGCGGCCATGGCCGCATTGAGCGATTCACCTCTCCCAAATTTGGGGATCGTGAGAAGCGAATCGGCCAGCTCGAGTATCGAAGGCCTTACGCCTCTAGCTTCATTTCCGACAACCAACAGCGATTTTTCCGGCCAGGCAAAATCTCCTAGCTCCGCCGCCCGAGCATCCAAACTGGCAACTATTATCCGAAAACCAGACGCCTGCAATTCTAGCAACCGGTTTTCCAATGAAGGACATTCCGCTATCGGCAAATGGAATACGCCGCCCATGGAAGCCCTCAAAACTTTCCCATTTTCCTTACTCGGGCAACCCTCGCCCAACAGAATCGCGGCGGAGCCAAACCAATCGCCGCTACGAATAATTGTGCCGCAATTCCCTGGATCGCTTACGTCATCGAGAGCAAGTACGCAACCGCTTTCAATCCTAGATAGCTTTTCGGTGAGCAATTCCCAATCCTCCTCTTTGGAGGCAAGAACACCGATGACTCCAGCACTCGTCACCGTTTCCCCGATCGCTCGCATCTGATCGTCGCTAGCCAAGTATATCTCTTCAGCTCGATCCTTAGCTGCCCGCAGCACCCTCTCGTCCTCTACCGATAGCGAACGTGATGGATCATAAATTACGGCTAGAGGGCGGGCCTTTGCTTCAAGGCATTCCCCGAGCAAGTGCCATCCTTCGATTAGATATCGGTTCTCGGTATTCCGATGCTTTTTGCGGTTCAATCGGCTGAAATCCGAAAGCTTGGCTTTGGAAAGGCACTCTGCCATAAAACTCTCATAAATGTCGGGCTCATTCGCTTGTCCACCATAAATAGACGTCAGCGAAGCCAGACAGCATTTTCAGGCCGGGAACATGGAACGGAAAATCATTCATATCGATATGGATTGCTTTTATGCCGCGATTGAAGTTCGCGACAATCCATCCCTTCGCCCCGAACCCGTAGCGGTCGGAGGGCGTAGCTCAAGAGGCGTTTTGACCACTTGCAATTATGAGGCCCGCCGTTTCGGGGTTCATTCGGCCATGCCAAACTTCATGGCCCTAAAGAAATGTCCGCATTTGGTCATCCTTCCCGTCCGTTTCGAAGCTTATCGCCAAGAGTCCCGATACATTCGCAAAATTATGGCCAGCTACGCCAATCTCATCGAACCCCTCTCTCTAGATGAAGCTTTTCTAGACGTTTCCAGTCGCAAAGAAAACGCCAGGGATATCGCCTTTGAGATCAAACGGCAAATTCGCAGGGAACGTGGACTGGTTGCTTCCGCTGGTGTCGCTCCCAACAAGATGTTGGCCAAGATCGCCAGCGATTGGCAAAAGCCGGACGGCCTATTTCAGATTCGGGCTTCCAATATCGACGAATTCATGTACGATCTGCCTGTATCTAAAATTTGGGGGATCGGAAAAAAATCGGTAGAAAAGCTACAAACGAAAGGCGTCCATACTTGTGGCGACTTGCAAGAATACAGCCCCTTGCAGCTCACCCACTTCTTCGGTAAGTTCGGAGCCGAACTCCACAACCTTTGCCGAGGCATTGACAGTCGATCTGTAGTATCTAACCGAATACGTAAATCTATCAGCGTTGAAAGAACTTTTTCTGAAAATTTGGACACACTGGACGCCTGCCTATCGAAAACCCAAACCCTTTTTGTCAAGCTGGAGGAGGATATTATAAAGCTAAAATCCGACAGGTGCATAGCTAAGCTTTTCGTCAAACTGAAGTTCGCCGACTTTACACGAACGACCATCGAGCGTACAGGGCTCGCGATCACTCAAAAAAACGCGGAGTCGCTCTGCCAAGAAGCTTTCGGCCGGAAGACACTCCCCGTTCGCCTAATCGGTATCGGCGTGAGATTCGCTAGTGAAACCCGCGCCTCATCCAAGCAGATGCAGTTTGATTTTGCTGGGAACCGTGGCAGCTAGCCTGAAAGTGCCTGTGCTGATAACGCAGTTCAGCGCTTGCCCTAGACAGGAATTCTATAAACATGGCCCTCTTGATTCCAATGCTCTCGGGTAAACGCATACTCTTAATCATCACTGGCAGTATAGCCGCGTATAAATCTCTGGAATTGATACGGCTATTAACCAAAGGCGGTGCGGAAGTCGAAGCTGCTCTAACCAAAGGGGGCAAAGAATTCGTCACACAGCTATCCGTCGAGACCCTGACTGGCCGAAAAGCCCACTTGGAAATGTGGGATGAAGACGCCTACCAGATGAGTCATATCGAGCTTTCCCGAAACTCGGATCTCATCGTCGCAGCTCCTGCCTCCGCTGACTTTATCGC
>DKNL01000280.1 GCA_002474325.1 Opitutales bacterium UBA7389 | reverse complement strand
TTAAACTGGCTAGCGACTCAATTCGGTAAAATTGCCGAAATGAGTTTAAATGGAATCGCTAATCACTGTCACAGCAATCGGTACGCTGCCGAGCCCTCCGTTTTGGTCGCGTCGCTAATTTCTTGATCCAGTATCAGTGAAAGCCATCATCCTACTTTCAAAAATAAGCGGTTCGGAGACAATGAGCATCTTTTTATACAGAACGGAATCGGGGCTAGTTGCTTCGCGCGGCGGTTCTTTTGGCTTTTGGGAGGGGGATTGGGATTCCTTGTTTAGCGGAGCGGATGTCCGAAATGAGCTTGAATCATTCATTCCAGATCAGAATGAATCGGCTCAAATCGCCTGCCGAGACTCATTGCTTCCACCTATTGGATCGCAGGAAGTTTGGGCTTCCGGCGTCACTTACTATTCCAGCCGTTTGGCCCGCATGGAGGAATCGAAGAGCGCGGGAGGGAGCGATTTTTATGCGGCGGTTTACAACGCGGATCGTCCTGAGCTGTTTTTCAAATCGACTCCTGAGCGGGTGCGTGGGCATGGGCAATCGGTGCGTATACGCGAGGATTCCTCTTGGGATGTTCCTGAACCGGAACTGACATTAGCGATAGGTAGCGATGGCTCGATTTTTGGATACACAATCGGAAACGACATGAGCTCGCGAAGCATCGAAGGAGAGAACCCCCTATATTTGCCCCAAGCCAAGACCTACACGGGAAGTGCTGGGCTTGGGCCGTGCTTATGCCTTTTAGGTATGCCGATTCCTGCGGAAACGAAAATCCGATTGTCGATTAAGAGGAGCGGAGCATCAGCTTTTGAAGGGGAGACCCAGCTTAGCGAAATGAAACGAAAGCCTGAGGAATTGGCCGCCTACCTATATCGGGAAATGAATTTTCCAAACGGATGTTATTTGATGACGGGTACCGGCATCGTTCCCGGAACGGATTTTTCGCTGCAATCTGGAGATTGCATATCGATTTCCATCGATCAGCTTGGTTCGCTTGTTCAAACAGTGGAGTAAAAAGATTTTTGCGAGGGAAACTGTATTCATGAAACTGCTGCAATTTTTTAGGAAAGTCGCCCTTCTGGAAGGGATTTCCCTGATTCTCCTCATGGGAATCGCCATGCCGTTAAAGTACATTTGGGATCAGCCTGAAGCGGTGAGAATAGTCGGTTGGATTCATGGTATCCTCTTCATCGTCTATATTTGGATGCTTTTTCGAGTATGGATAGATAGGAGTTGGGCATTCAAACGATTGACTATCGCAGTTATTGCTTCCCTGGTCCCATTCGGGACGATCATCTTCGATCGATCCCTCAAACGAGAAGTGGAAGAGTTGAGCAGTGCCTAGCTGGCGTAGATCGTGAAGTTACCAAAGGAGGAATTTTCACGGAGAGTTTCGAAAACCTTGCTTCTGTTTATCATCCAGGATGTTGAAAATTTGAGCATCGGCCCGGGCTCTGGTTTCGTCCATAGCTTCAGGTTTCATTATGCCTGAATTAATTCCCATAGCTTGATCATATTAGATGGCGAAAACTTCATCTTTTTGATATTCGCTTAATCCTAATTTGGAAGCAATTTGGCTCAGTTGAGCGGTCGCCATCATTGTGCTACGGGAAGCGTCCTCTATTCGGTTCAAAGAAAAGCGAGCAGATGATCGAATTCGCGGCGAATCTGGCAATAAAAACGAGAGCGATGAGGAGAGAGTTAAGAGCGAAACGGGACTTAAGAAATGGGAATGATTTGAAAAGTTGATTGATGAAAGGCGTATCAACACTTCCTAGGACGTTGGTCACACGTAGATATGTTAGCTCTCTTTGAAGTTCCGCATCCGGATTTTCCCTGCTATGAGCGGAAACGATGCAAAATTTAAAGAATCGGAGCGCGTTGTCGAATAGAACTAGTCACCCAGCACAGCTCATGCAGACGACCGCGTCTGGCATAGCCTCGAGCCGTTCATAAGAGATGGGCGACAAGCAATAACCGCAGGTCCCATAGGATCCTTTGTCGATTCTTCCTAGGGCGTTTTTCAACCGTTCCCTTTCTTCTTGCTGGCGTCGCTGTTGGGCAAGAATCATCTGCTGGGATTGCATAGACTCTAGACGCGACAAGCGTCCAATGGCAATGTCAGGGGCTACCGGCTTCGACTCAGGATCATCCTCTGCTAGGGAAGCCTCGATCGCTCCGATTCGGATGATAATGATAGAACGCAAGTGAGTTAGTTGCTCTTCGGTCATCGATAAGACGTTTGTCGCCCAAGAGGAGTTTGCTCCAAGCTTACTTTGTTGCCGAAATCTTAGCGAGCATTCCCACGCCTCCGCCCGTTTAGCTATGGTGGATCAAGCCAGGGGCCGTTTGAGTTTTTGAGAAAGCGGGCCCGCTATCTAGTTAAAATATACCTCCCTCAATGGGCGTTCAGCCAATCGAGAATGCGAGGATTGAAATCATCAAGCTTCTCGAAGTGGAAGGCGTGGCCTGCATCGTCGTAGAAATGAGTATCGCAATTGGGGATTCCGGCAGCGACTTCGTTAGCCATCCACATTGGGGTGAAGATATCGTCCTTGCCGCCAATGACGAGGCAGGGTTGGAAAATCTCCCCGAGTTTATCGACTACGTCGTGTTTGATGCAGGCAGCCGCTTGCCCTTCTAGGCCGTGGAGCGGTTGTGGGACGGGGCCGTGAGCAAACCCATGCCGACCATCAAGCAAACTTGCATGCGCTTCGTCATTGTCCCAGAACGGCTTGGTGAAAATCAGGAGTTGTATCCACTCCATGAACTGGGCCGGAGACAGGTGGGCGAAACAGGCTTTCATATGCTCAAAGATGGAGACCGCGTAGCGATCGCAACGAGCCCAGGGACACATAAGTACAGTGCTCTTAACTTTACTTGGGTGACGCAGGCACAATTGCTGGGCGATGATCGACCCCATCGAAACCCCAATTATTTTGGCGGACTCGATTCCCAACGCATCCATCAAGCCAGCATAATCGTCAGCCATCATGGCACTGGAGTAGTCTCCTTCGGGTTTGTCTGTGAGGCCGATACCCCGATTGTCGACCATGATACAGCGATAGTTAGAGCTCCAGTGATCGGCGTGAATTTCCCAGACGGCTCCTGGGGCGGTGATTCCCATGATGAGAATAAGAGGTTCGCCGGATCCGCGTTCCTCGTAGTTCATTTGAATTCCGTTGGTTTCGATTAGAGGCATGATACTGAGACAATATGGAGTTAAGTTCTGGGACCCAAAATGTGGATGGGTTAAAGAAATAGACCGAGAATGTTGCAGAGACCTTAGTATCTGAGCAAGTTCATTGTTGAAATTCGGGTGGGTTATCTTGCTTCAAACCGTTGAAGGCTTTGGCGATGAGTTTCATGGGTCAGATTCCACCTGTCGTTGTTCCGCAATTACGGTGGATCGGAAAGCGGAATTCTGGCAGATGGATAAGGTCGGCTGAATTTATGCTTCCCTCGTATTATAATCCTGGTGATATTGCGGCGTCTCAATATCCACAGCATTTAAATTCCCTCCCTCATGAAACCTATAAATCAGTTTCTCGTATCGAATGACATTCGAATCGCTACCAATCCATGTATCAGTCCGGATTTCTGTCTGAATTGGGGTGAGCTGAAAGCGAATCTTTCGAGCGAAAAAGGGATCGTTTGCCACCATCTGAGCTCGTTTGAAACTTCGGCCGGAGAGTGGACGATAGTAGAGGACGCCAATGGCGATCATGCTTGGCGATTGCAGGCCATCGGTTTCGATTCGATATCCGATGGATTGGAGGATGGCTGCGAGATCGGCGAAGCGACATACTTTCCAGCCACTTACGAGAACTTGATAGCTATGAAAAATCTTGTCCAGAAAAGCGATGCGGGAATCGGTGTTTTTCCGACTGCTGGTGAGCGATTGGGGCGATCAACACTGGGTATTGGGGCTCGTTTTACTACTTTGCATTGGCCGGGAGTGGATTGGGCCATGGCGAATCTTGGATTGGGCATGACTGCCAATCAGAACAGTATCCCCAGAGAGCTCGTGTTCGATGTGAATGTCATGCTTGCTGATAAATTGGATACGGTGCCATTTCCATTTATTGGAACGAGTGTTCCTGAGGGTCATCAAGGTCAATCTGTTGAGGGCATGAGCCATGGTTGCGTGTTGACGAAATTAAAAAACGGGTTTCACAGGAACGGGATTGCTTGGAGTTTCAATGCGGACCACCAGCCGATTGGAGGAAAATTTGACGATCGGGAGGATGCATTGGTGGCCGGTTGTCTATTCGCTTCTTATATCACCTTCGACTTATCCCCGGAATTGGCCCAAACGGAGCTATCGAATTCGACTGATGAAAATCAGGCGTATGTGGATTCCGAAATCGGAGAAGATCTTGTTTCTAGGGTAGCGAGTAGAGTCGCCAATGCGGGGACCGAACTGAATACCGAAGAGTTGAATACGCTTTTGCGGTATGTCTGGCCTTCAATGCTCAAAATGAAAACACGGGACGATAAGTACCGAGCGGCTCGCGAAAAAGCTTTCACCACGGAGGTGGGTCGACAGTACTTGAGAGAACTTTCGATCGACGAACTACCTGGATTGACGACCCCGGAAACGACAGCAGTCATGCTGTCCCTTTGCGAAGAAATGGGAATACCAGTCGATTTCGTCGCCCCGGCTTTTGGATTCCAGAAAAATATGCCTTATCCGGACAACGAAAAGCTGGAGAAGCTGGTGGAAAGGCAATGGTCCGTGTGCGAGGCTTTTAATGTTAGTATAGGCTTCCATTCGGGTTCAGGGAAATCGGCAGAGAACTATCAGGTGATGGGTCGTGTTACTAGAAGCAACCTGGAGATAAAGACCAGTGGGCGCTACACTTATGAGATGGGTGCGGCCCTTGCGAAATCGAACGATCCTGATGATCAATCGCTCTGGCAGGATTGGTATGCTTTCACAAAAGAATTGGCTATCGCCGGAGCGTTCAGCGAGTCTGACACGGAGCGCGAAATGGCGCGAGAGTTTATCGAAGATGCTTTGAATCAGGAAGGGCAATCCACGGAAATTTTCGATTCGATATCGACTGTACGTAATAGTTTGGATACGCTTACTCCGAGCCCGGATCATATGTTCTGGTTTGAATACAACTTCCTCTACGTGTTGGCGGCGGATGGAAAAGCAGAGAAATCGGCCTTGGGCGATCATTCCCCAGCAGGGTATCGCCATCGTCGGCGATTCTATTTGATCAGTGAAGAAGGAAAGCTGCGGTTTGCTCAAGGGGTGGCCTCATACATTATATTCCTTGCTCAGAATACAGGTTTAGCGACTGCCGAGGCATGTCAATCGGCTCAGAAACGACTTTCTGGATACGGCCAATTTAGCGAGTTAATTGGCGATATTTCGAGGTAGCGAAAACGGTGGGTTTTTTAAGTTGATATTCGTTAACGTTAGATCTTTCTATATATCGGTTTGCTTTGGGATTGATCAATGCATACATAAGAGCGTCGTGAGAAACTCTGGGTATTCGGATTCTAGCCTGTTGTGGACCCTCGTCGATCGCCTTGGCCTTTTCGGCTACGCGCCGGCTAGCAAAGTTAGTTTCAGCGACGACGATTTCTAAGCTAAACAATCTGATTTTCTTGAAGGCGAAGTCGTGGATCTGTCGTACAGCTTCTGGTACGACTCCTTGGCCCAAATGGCTTTCGTGTACCATTAGCCTAGATTGCAAACGAGGTCGATTTTGTTGACGCGTTTCAATTCGTTCACTCCAATGACAGCCTTCATATCTTTATCGATAATTAGGAGCTCACAGGGGTCTCCGGTTTCCCAGGTGGCGAAGGAAAGTGTGACGCAGTCTTCGATAGTTTCTCTTAATTAGTATGTAGTCAGCCAGTCCATCTATTCTGATAGGTGAATCCTATACTCGATGAGGGCATCGTAAGCGTCGCCAACGTCATCCATACTTTATCGTCTTATAATAAACTGTTGCTGAGGCATTAGCGTTAGCGGGTCACTATCTAAATGATAGAATGCGTGTATTGCGACTGGACTTCACTAAATCGAATTCGATACTCAAGATAATGACGTTTATCAACGACGATTTTATGTTGCAGAACGATGCGGCTAAAGAATTGTACACGCACTACGCCAAGGACGAACCGATATTCGACTATCACTGCCACCTGCCACCGGAAGATGTAGCTACCAATCGCGTATTCGCAAACATGTTCGAGATCTGGCTGGAAGGCGACCATTACAAATGGCGGGCCATGCGAGCGAATGGGGTGCCTGAACCTTTGGTTACCGGCGATGCGGATCCCTACGATAAGTTTTTGGCTTGGTGTAAGACCGTTCCGAATACAATGCGTAATCCTCTATATCATTGGAGCCATTTGGAGCTGAAACGCTATTTCGATATCGATCTTATCATTTGTGAAGATACGGCTGAAGAAATTTGGAACGCGGGCAGCGAACGATTGAAATCGGAGGATCTGAGCGCTCAAGGGATTCTGAAGAATTTCAAGGTCAAAATGGTAGGAACGACCGACGATCCGACCGATACCCTGGAGCATCACAAGTCCATCGCTTCCTTAGGACTGGATACAAAAGTCGTGCCTACTTTCCGTCCAGATAAAGGCCTGCTAGTGGATGTTCCCGAACATTTTAATGCTTGGGTGGATAGGTTAGCTGAAACATGCGGCACGACGATCGAATCACTGGGTGATTTCCTATCGGCTTTGAAGTCACGCCATGATTTCTTTCATGAAATGAGCGGACGATTAAGCGACCACGGTATCGAGCGGTGTTTCTTTGCGGAAACGGATGAAGCATCGGTGGAGGCGATTTTTAAGAAGGCTCGAATTGGTGAGGCGGCGACAGTGGATGAGAAAGAGCAATTCGGTTTCTATCTGATGCGCGAGTTTGGCCGTTGGAATGCAGAGAAAGACTGGGCGTTGCAGCTGCATATTGGAGCACTGAGAAATAACAACTCTCGCAAATTCAAAGAGCTTGGACCAGACACCGGATTTGACTCGATTTCAGATGTACCTCAGATCGGCAAGCTCGGTCAGTTTTTCGACAGCCTTGAGTTGACGGATGAATTGCCAAAGACGGTCGTCTACAACTTGAATTGGACTGACAATTACGCGGCTATGACAATGCTGTGTAATTTCCAGGACGGCAAAACGCCTGGTAAGGTACAGCTAGGTACCGGTTGGTGGCACTCAGATCAGAAAGAGGCCATGGTCGCCCAAATGAATACCTTGTCTAATTTGGGACTATTCCCGCATTTCGTCGGTATGCTTACGGATTCCCGCTCATTCTTATCGTATCCAAGACATGAATATTTTAGGCGTATCCTGTGTAATCTGGTCGGTACGGATGTTGAAAACGGCGAATTGCCTGCCGATATGGAGCTTGTTGGCGGTATGGTACGCCGAATTTGCTATCAAAATGCCGTGGATTATTTCGGCGTGGATGTAGTGTAGAGTAGGACAGGATACCAGCCTGTTTGCGAAGCGTATACCCATTTAACCGTTTTATAAATATTAGTAATTTAGGGTCTTCGCTTGTGAAGAGCCTCTTTGATTGATTTGTAGGACTGCCAATGCGGCATGGTGCAAGTGCCATCCCTACTATAACTCGAATGCAGAGTTTAGTAGCGCGATCAACGATCGTGCCTACAAGGTTCAATCGTTAAGCTTAGCCGAGGCGTACCAATTTTTCCATTCTTTGGCCATATTGACGAGACGCTCAGGTTCTTTGGCTGCGAGGTTTCTCGATTCATTCCGATCTGTGGAAATGTCGTAGAGTTCCCAGTCTTCTCCCCAGCGAACAGCTTTATAGTTTCCGTCTCGGATGGCGGCTCCTTCTTTCCATTGCCAGAAAATGGGCTTACCTCGAACCAGCCGTTTGCCCTCGAGAGCGGGCGATAAACTAACACCTTGCATGGGAGTGATAGCTACACCGTGATGCCATTTCGGATACGCTGCTTTGCCGATGTCAACTACCGTCGCCATAATATCGATAAAGTGAACTGGCTCGCGGTTGAAGCTGCCGGGATTTTTCAGGCCTTTAGGCCAGTAAGCGATAAATGGGGTGCAGATTCCGCCCTCATGACTGTAGTTTTTGTAATAGCGAAAAGGCGTATTCTGGATTATGGCCCAATCTTCTCCTACGGTATCAAAGCTGGCGACTTTGCCTGCGTCTTTGGGGGCCATGGAAACTACCTTAGCCCCTGTGGTCTCTGCACAGGCTCCATTATCTGACGCGAAGAAGATCATAGTATTGTGGAGTCGACCTTGTTGTCTAAGCTTGTCGAGGATCTTGCCGATGTTCTGGTCGACGCGGTCTAGCATGGCTGCGTAGATTTCCATACGCGTGGATTCGGTCTCTTTCTCTACATCGCTCAGCGTATTCCAGTCGCGGACTTGCGGCTTTCCTACTAGCTGGTTCTTTTTGGGATTGATGAGCCCCATATCCACTTGCTGTTGGTAACGACTTTCTTGAATGGCCTGGTAGCCATCATCGTAGACGCCTTCGTATTTGGCGATGTCTTCGGGCCAAGCGTGTAGGGGGTAATGGGGTGCGTTGTAAGAGAGGTATAATAAGAAAGGCTTTTCCTTTGTTTCTGGCTCGTCGAACCATTCCAGAGCGTTATCGGTGAAAGCATCGGTTGCGTAGAAATTGGGATCCACGGGCGTGTAGGGATAATAGGTCTTTTCGTCGATGCACCAGTACCGGATACGCTTGTGGCCGGGTTCGGGCTCACCGGGCCGCTGGAATCCCGGGTTCCAGAAATTGCAGCATCCGTCCCTTAATCCGTAGTAGTGATCGAAGCCTCGGTCGTAGAGATTTTCGGTCCCATGGTGTTTCCCAGAGGCGAGGGTGCGGTAGCCAGCGTCTCGCAAGACCTCGCCAAGCGTCACCGCGTTTCTCATCTCGCCATCGGACTTATCCATACCACTTTGTTGCGCGTATACTCCCGTTAGCAAGCAGGCCCTGGAAGGGAAGCACTTTGCGGTGTTGTACATTTGCGTGAATCGAATGCCATCTTGGGCCAGTTGGTTGATGTTCGGCGTATCGATTTCGCTTCCGTAGCAACCGAGGTCGGACCAGCCCATGTCATCTACGAGTATAAAGATGACATTTGGTCGATCGTCCGCAAAGGTACTGAGGGCAGCGGAAATGGCTGCGAATAGAGAGAGGAATCGTTTCATAGCACAGGAATGGGAATCAAAAACAGACTCTTCATAATTGGTGGAATTCCAACAAGGTAAAGCGTTGAGATGGTGGCTGCGTGAGAAATGTCTTTGGAGCTGGCAATTGTCAGAATATCGCCAATAAATGCAGTTCGAATCAGTTTATAATCTCTGAAAAATCGATCGCTTATGAAAACGCTTCTCGCTTTCGTTTCCCTAGTTTGTTCCGCCACTTTGCTGCACCGGGCGAGTGCAGATACCGGTTTCACCATCGAAGAGACTCCCTCGGGACTTACGATAAAACACAACGGAGAACTGGTTACTAACTACATTATCGACGAGGCCAATAAGCCCTACATGTGGCCGGTGATGGGGCCCAATGGAAAGCCTATGACCCGGTCCTATCCCATGGAAGATATCGAGGGAGAGCGGCAGGATCACCCGCACCATCGATCTATCTGGTTCGGGCATCAGAAAATGGGAGAATTCGATACTTGGACGGAAAGCCTTACATACACTAGTCGCAAAGACTGGGCAAAGGAGCGGATCGAAAAGGCTCTCACCAAAATTGGCCGCACCGTACATCGAGAATTCTCCAAGCTCGATGCCAATGAAAACCGGGCTCTGATTAGAGCCAAGAACGACTATATCGGGAGCACCGGGAAAAAGCTGCTCTCCGACGAGCGGCTCATCGCTTTTCGAAAGACCAAGTCTTCGCTGATTATCGATTTCGATATTAGCTTGATAGCTAGTTATGGGGATATCGAACTGGGTGATATCAAGGATGCCGGTCTCTGTGTTCGTGTTCCTACTGTATTGGACCTGAAAACGGGAAAGGGTGGAACGATTATAAATAGTGAAGGTATAAGAGATGGAGATACCTGGAGCAAGCGAGCCACTTGGGTGGATTACAATGGGCTGATGGACGGAGAACGTGTGGGTGTGGCGATTTTGAATCATCCTTCCAGCTTTAATCATCCGACTCCTTGGCACGTGAGAGACTACGGACTGTTTACGGCAAACGCTTTTGGCTTCAATTCCCTTGATAAGTCACGAGACGACATCACCTTTACCTTGGCCAACGGTACCCGTGTCTTTTTGAAGCACCGCATCATTTTCCATAAAGGCGACGTGAATCTAGCCCGCATCGCTCAAGCTTACGAGCGGTACGCGAAGCAGTAGAGAGACCGTTAGCAGCGATTAATCTCGTAGAGTATAATAGGCATCTTGCCTGTTTTAACACAGGTTGGTAAGCCTTTGCACTATTGGACGCTAAAGGAAACTCAGGAGGCTACTCGAAGCTTACTGCTGGCTCTGGAAACTTCCGTTCGATTTCTTCTACCCGATAACCAAAGCCGGTTCCTTGGATTGTACTCAAATCCAAGATGCCGTTCCTGCGTTGGTAAATGCCTGGATGAATTGCTTGTTCTGGCAGAGAGGCCTCGGGGTAGAATTGCATTCCGTTGGATTCGACCCCCATAATTGTGCCGGCGTGAGCTGCCAGTTGAACATGGGGCAATTGGGCTAGCATTGGATTGGTCAAATCCTGAACCATGAGTGTCATACCCTGGGCTTTGGCCCAGCAAAGGCTCAGCAAAGCTCCCGTTTGGGTCTTGCAAGTTTTTAGAGCGACCCCTGTCCAGCCGAGTTCTCGACCGAGTCGGACGAGCTTCCAGTCGTGAGCGCTCTCATCCATGAACAGAGGCTTTCGGGCGCTGACGCTATGGACATCGATCTGGTTGGCTTCCAGATCGTAGGGGAAAGGTTGCTCAACGTAGAGAATCGCTTGATACGTTCTAGGATACTCGTCGCGAAGCCGGTCCAGGATGTCATTGACGTATTCGGGATTGGTTGCCGCGCAGTTGAAATCGGTAGTGAGCCAATCTACATTCTTGTCTTGGGCGATCTCGCCAATCGCAACGAGCCGTTTGTAGTCCCAATCGGAGTCATCACCGCGAAGCTTGATCTTCAGACAGTTCAGCCCGTCGCGATCGATCCATTCCCGGAGCAGCGTCGGGTAATCGTCGTCCGGCTCTTCGCCGGTAAGTTCGTCTTCAGAAATGGGATCGAGCCCGCCCACCAAATGCCAGACGGGTAGTTGGATCTGTGCGGATTCGAGAAAGTCTGATGGGAATTTTCCTTTGAACTGGTGCGCTGGTTCGAGGAATGATGATAGATCCTTCGTCAGGTATTCAGACGTATAGGTCTCGTAGATTGGTTTTCCTTGCAGGTTCCCGTACGCGTCGTGCAGGGCTATGTCTAACGGGGAGAAGCAGACTAAAGCAGCTAAATGAGGCAAGGCACCTTCACTTGATCTCTGAGAGTTGAATGAGCCTTGTAGTTGGGACAGCCTCCCTTCAAGGAATGCGTGACCGATTTCCAGAGCATGACCGGTTTCGGGAAAGGTTTTGAGTTCTAGAGTGAGCATTTCCGTGAATGCCTGCAAAGCCGACTCCCGCTCTTCGTAACTAATCGGTGCCGGCCATACCCAGCCAACGCTCAATGGCGTTTCGCCCCAGCCGATAGCGATCGATCCATCAGAGCCCTCGATCTTGACGCAGCACCGGGCGCAGATCACTCGTGTGAGAACCTGATTTCCGAATTTCAGCGGGACACGCATGGAGACCGGTAGGAAATAGAGACTGGCGTCGACAATTCGTGCTGAGCGAGATTCAATGTCCATTCCGCTTGCTAAGGGGAGCGTTTGGAAGGGTCAAGTGCGGGGCGTTGACGAAAGCTAGATCCGGAAACGTATTCAGCAGCACCGCGCTGCTCATAAACAAGCTAGGGGCTTGCCCTGAGAATCTAATCTTGGAAGAGTGAATTCATGCAATTGGATCGAAGGGAATTCGGCAGATTGGCGGCGTTGGGCACAGCGGGATTGGCGGTTGGTTCAGGCTCAGGCAGAGCGGCAACCGACAATTCGGATCTTCTAAACGTCAATTTGTTCTCCAAGCACCTGCAGTTTCTGGACTATCAGGACATGGCGGATGCCACCGTGGAAATGGGTTTCGATGGAGTGGATCTCACGGTTCGGCCGGGCGGCCATGTAATGCCGGAAAGGGCTGAGAATGATCTCCCCAAGGCTGTTGAAGCCATCAGGCGGGCAGGCATGTCTCCAAAGATGCTCGTTTCTAGCGTAACTAGCGTGGATGATAAGGATGTTATCCAGTCATTGAAGATTGCTGCAAAATTGGGATTCACTCACTATCGGATGGGGTATTACCGGCCTATTAAAGGAAACAGCCTTCTGAAAAACCTGGAGTTCTGTCAGAATGAATTGGACGGGCTGGAAGCGTTTAATAGCGAGCAAGGGCTGCACGGGGCCTATCAGAATCATGCGGGTAAAGTGATTGGTTCTTACGTAACGGATCTGGCTCACCTGCTAGATGGCCGAGATCCTAGATGGATGGGCTGCCAATATGATATTCGGCATGCGTCGGTCGACGGCGGTTCATCCTGGCCACTGGGGCTGAGCTACTTGCGAAGCCATATCCGAACGATGCCAATCAAGGATTTCACCTGGAAAAAGCAGAACGGCTTGTGGAAACCGCAAAACGTCCCTCTCGGCCAAGGCATGGTCGATTTTCAAGGTTACTTTAAAGCTCTCAGAGAATATGGAATTAAGCCCCAAGTGTCTCTACACCTTGAATACGATCTTGGCGGAGTGGAGCATGGAGAGCAGAATATCAAGATACCACAGAAGGAAGTGTTCGCGGCCATGCGGCGCGATTTGAAACGCTTGCACAATATGTGGGAAGCTAGTGCCGGGTGAAGTTAGGTTTTACAGAATTTAAGAAAATGGATACCAAATATCGTAGGAGCGGCTTTACGCCATGATTCCATGGATGTTCAGCTGATCGCGGCGTAAAGCCGCTCCTGGAGAAATAATACTATAATTAGTCGAATACTATAACAATGAAGTCGTTTTTCCTCTTACCCTTAGCCATGAGCGCTTGTGTCGCTTGTGTTGGAACTCTATTAGCTGACGATCGGCCGAACATCCTTCTGGCAATCGGCGACGACATTTCCTGGAAGCACATGGGGATATACGGATCGCCTTTTATGGATACGCCGACCTTCGATCGGTTAGGGAGGCAAGGCGTTGTCTTCAACAATGCTTATTGCAGTGCTCCGGGATGCAGCCCTTCTCGAGCGGCCCTTCTGACCGGCAAGTACATATGGGAAATCGAGGAAGCGGGAACGCATGCTGCCAACTTCCCCAAACACCTAAAAGTTTATCCAGAGCTCTTGGAGACGGAAGGCTATTTTCCTGGATACACCGGCAAGCCTTGGGGCCCGGGAAAACTTCCGGAGCGTGATCGTAATCCTGCGGGTCCGGAGTTCAATATTCACAAACTAGAGCCTCCAGCATCGGGAATCTCCGACAAGAATTACGCCATGAATTTCGAGGAGTTCTTGAAAACTCGCCCAGATGGAAAGCCTTTTGTGTTCTGGTTCGGAGCTCACGAAGCCCATCGCGTCTTCGAACAAGGATCCGGCAAGCGGAATGGGTTCGATCTCGATAAAACCGTTGTTCCAGCCTTCCTGCCAGAGACTGAACTGACTCGTGAGGATGTGGCTGATTACGGCTTCGAAATCGAATGGTTCGATTCCCACCTAGGAAGAATGCTGAAGCAGTTGGAGCGTATCGGTGAATTGGATAATACAATTGTCGTAGTCACCGCCGACAATGGAATGGCGTTTCCCAGGGCCAAGGCTAATAACTACGAGTACGGCGTGCATATGCCGCTGATTGTTTCCTGGCGAAAAGGCATCGTCCACGAAGGGCGTTTCATTGACGATTTTGTCAGCCTGATTGATCTGGCGCCCACTTTCCTTGAAGCGGCGGGAGCGTCTATTCCCGAGGAGATGGGCGGCCGTAGCCTAACGCCGCTTCTAAAATCGTCGTCAGAAGGAAAGATTGATCCCACGAGGAACTTCGTCCTTTCGGGTAGGGAGAGGCATACCCATGCTCGCAAAGATAATCTCGGCTATCCGATTCGGGCGATTCACACCGCGAAGTATAACTACATCCGGAATTTGCATCCGGAACGATTACCGACGGGAATCGAATACAAGGATGTCGATGGAAGCCCCTCCCATTCATTGATGCTCTCGGACATGGATTCCCGTTTGTCGCAATTGGCCTACGGTCAGCGCCCGCTTGAGGAGCTTTACGACAAGGAGAACGATCCGCATTGTCTCAACAATTTGGCGACCAATCCTAAGTATAAGCCCATTCTCGAGAAACTGGGCGCTCGATTGGAGAGTGAGCTACGCAAAGGGGGAGATCCCCGGATCCTTGGCTATGGAGAGGTATTCGATAGTTATCCCCGCTACAGCACGACGCGCAAGTACCCAGGCTTTAATACCAGCGGAAAATACAATCCAGAATTCGTGGAAAGCGCCCTCGAAAAAATGAAGGCGCTAGGAATCGAGAATCCAGCGTATGAGGATCGGGTGGATTATAATAAGTCGCAGCCCGGTCGAGCGCCGTCGAAGAATTAGGAAGCAATCGAGTGTAGCAGAAAAATCAGCGTTAAAACCGTCGCCCGACAACTTTGGTTCGGATACGGCAGAGGTAGGTATCGGCGGTGATATAGAGAGTTGAACCGCTATCGCCCCAGGCGCAGTTGGAAGTTTGCTCGCCGGTGATGACGTGGCCGATCAATTTGCCGTCGGGATTCACGACCATGACGCCACCCATGCCCGTTATCCAGAGATTCCCGGATTGGTCGGTCTTGATTCCATCCGGATTACCGGGGCCGTATTTTCGATAAGGCGAAGCATCGAAGTGCAGTTTTCCCTTCGACGACTTGGCTGTGCCATCATCGTTCAAATCGTAGGCCATGACGATGGGCTTGTCGCTGTCTGATTGGGCGACGAACAAAGTTCGTTCATCGTGGGATAGATCGATGCCATTGGGAAAAGGGAGTTCGTCGGTTATGAGCAACACTTCGCCGCTGCGATCCAAGTAATAAACGCCACAGAAATCAATTTCGCGGGTTGTGTCGTCTTGGTGTTGAGGGAGGCCGTAGGGAGGATCCGTAAAATATATTCGGCCCGTGATCGCGACGGTCACATCGTTGGGGCTGTTAAAACGCTTACCTTGGTAGTTGTCGGCGATGGTGCGCTTGCCTTGTCCGAACTTCATGACCGATAGTCTGCGGTCTCCTTGGTCGCAGGAAATGAGGCGACCCAGATTATCCATGGCTAGACCATTGCTTCCCAGACCACGGCTGTAGTGTCCGATGCCGGTATACCCAGAAGGCTCCAGAAACACTTCCGCACCCACGCCTTCCTGCCATTTGATCACCCGGTTCTCCCAAACGTCGGAAAAAATCAAATACCCGTCTTCATTAACCCATGCCGGTCCTTCGCTCCATGTGAATCCGGAGGAGAGCACTTCGATCTTGGCATCCTTGTCGATGACTTGATCGATTTCTTTGTCTAGGCGAAGCACTTCGCCTATGGTCGGAAAGTTGACGCTATCTTGTCCCAGGATGGATAGAGGCACGATCAAGTTTGCTGCGGTGAAAAGAAGGATGGCAATTCGACAGTTCATATTGGGCTATAGGGCAAGGTTAATGAATTTGATCGACGAATGGGGCGCCGGTCCTTTTGAGTTCGGCGATCATTTCCCGCTTGTATTCAAATAGTAGGGACTGGTACTCAGGATAGTTGGCCAGATTGACGAGCTCATCCGGATCGGCATTGATATTGTAGAGTTCGTCAATCTCACCCGGGGCGAGGCTCATGATGTACTTGTAGGCGTTTTTCCGGTAGGAAACCCACCAGGGGATACCGTTGCTTCCGTAGGTATCAGCGGGTAGCTCTCTTGTGTCCGATCCATAGGCACGATCGGTGTAAGTAAGCAATACAGCGTGATCGCTATCGCCCTCAGGATTTTCCAAGATACTTGAAAGGTCCCGGCCATGCATTTCCCATGGCAATTCCACATCCGCGAAGGTAAACATCGTCGGTACAAGGTCCTGGCCGCCGACGGGCGTTGAAGACACTTTGCCTTCTGGGATGCGTCCAGGAAAAGATATGATCAGCGGGCAGGCTATGTTGGCATCGTAAGGCGCTTGCTTATGCTGGAAGCCGTGCTGACCCCAGGCGAATCCCTGGTCAGAAGTGAAGATGATCAGAGTGTTCTCGAGCTGTCCGGTCTCTTCTAGTGTCGTGATCAGTTGCCCGACACCATCGTCCAGGCTCATTACGGTTTCCTGGTAACGCCGAGAACTTTCGTGGAATTCGCCACCTCGGGGTGGGCGGTTCATCGAGTAGTACTTTCCATCGTCTCCTCGAGTCCAGGCTTGTCGATCCTTGACGTATTGCGGCTTACCAGGACGAGGTCCTTTGAAATCGTAGGGGAATGAGACAGGCGTATCCTCGGGAAGGAGCCCCTCATGGCGAGAAGCTGGGGTGAATGGTCCATGGCTTCCGGCGTAGCAGAGCCAGAGAAGCCAGGGCTTGTCAGGATCCCGGCCCTCTCCTTTCAAATAGTCGACTGCCCATTTTGTGTAGTTGTCAGTCGAATATCCTTTAATCAACTTCTCCTTCCTCCCTTGAAAGGAAATCAATTGGTTGTCGTAGTATGCGCCTGAGTTCTTGGGGAACTTGGGTCGATTCCAGACGATTTGGAAATCCCAATCCCGGCTATATCCCGTATCCGTGCCGGTATGCCACTTGCCGATTTGAGCGGTCGTGTAGCCCGCTTGCTTGAAAGAGTTCATCCAAAATGGGGTTTTTTGCGAGTCGTATTCGCTTCCTGGATAGTCTCCTTCCATTCTCATAGACTCGACGCCGTAGGGGAGTTTTCCTGTGAGGAAAGTCGCCCGGGCTGGCATGCACCATGTGCCGTTGTAGGCGTGCTTGAAACGAACACCTTTTTCAGCGAGCCGATCAATGTTGGGCGTATTGACCCAAGGCTCTGCTCGCTCGTAACTACTGACCGTGCGGTCCGACTGATCGTCGGTATATATGTAAAGGATGTTTGGTTTAGACGAGCTCAACACGGGTGGTCGATCTGCTGCCTGAGAGGTCGAGAGGAAAAGTGTATATAGCAACAGCACAAGTAGGTGACGGTATTGGATGGTCTTCATAGTCAAAGTTGAAACAGTTTGGTCATTCAAATCAGCGGGAGAACTTTAGATCCGATGATACAAACAAAGAGCCCGACCGAGGCCATGATAATACCCATAGTGGTATTGGCTTTGAGCATTTCCTTTTCGGTTAATCCGCTCATTTTAGATATAACCCAGAACCCGGAATCGTTCATCCAACTGATCGGTTTGGAACCGCATCCGATGGCGAGAGCGATATAGATCGGGTGGTAGTTGAGCGTTTGCCCGGCGATTATGGGGCCGATGATTCCTATTGAGGTGATCATTGCCACCGTTGCTGAGCCTTGAGCAGTACGGATAAGCATGCAAACGAAAAACCCTAGAGGTATGAGGCTGGTCTGGGCAGAAGGCATCATATCCTGAATGGTGAATGCGATACCTGTTTGCCGTAGAACGTGACCAAAAGTGCCTCCAGCCGCCGTAATTAGAATAATGATACCACCGCTTGATAGGGCGGACTGGACCAAGGCTTTCATCGGCTTGCGCGTATGACGCGAACTAATCAAGAGGGCCATTCCGCACAGAGCGGCGATGGTCATGGCAATGTTCTTGTCGCCAAGAATACTCATTATTCTGTTGAAAGAAACAAGCCAGGAGGCGGGATCAGCCGATCTCAAAACGACCATGGAAATAGCGGTAGACCCACCCATAAAGACCACCGGTAGCAGAATGGGTAGCAGAGAGAATCCTAGACTTGGAAGTTCGGATTCGTCCCGATTGGCGATGTTGTTCAATTCCTCCTCCGTGAGCTCCTCGGAGGCCCGCAGCGGCACCTCCCAGCGCTTGTTTGCGTAGATGGCCCAAAGATAGCCTGAACTGACGGTAAATAGACCCACGCAAATGCCTCCAATCATCATCAAGCCAATGTCGATTCCCATTTCGGCGGCTACAAAGAGTGGACCGGGGGTGGGGGGAACAAGTGAGTGAGCCATGGTCGCCCCCGCGATAATCGTCAGAACGTACAGAAGGTAGTTTCGGCCCGTTTTAACGCGCATTGCTTTTCCAAGCGGCATCAGCAAATAGAAGACGGTATCGAAAAAGACGGGAATACCGAGGGTGAAGCCGCTCCCGATAAAGGCCATGGGCATCCGCTTCTCGCCTACCGTTCTGGCTATGCTGGCCACGATCTTCTCAGCTCCGCCACTGTCCATAAGGCATTTGCCGATTATGGATGCCATCGCGATGAGAAGAGCGATTTTCGTCAGGGTGCTACCGAGGCCCTCGGCGATACGGGCGCCCCAGTTTTTTTTCGATTCGCTAACCGCAGCGGCGAGCTCGGTATCATGGATGATATAGTCTGCTACTAATGGTTCGGTTCCTGGCTCGGAAGGAATGAATATCGCAGGCGCCTCTTCGGTCACGCCTTCGCTCGACACCGGCTTAAGGTCGCCCGAAGCCACGACTTGGAGGAGTCCATTGCTGTTAGGTCGCAGGAGGCTGGAACGTCCCTCCTTAGGCATTTTCTCAAGGTTTAGGATATCTTCGTTTACGGCCGTGACTTTAATAGCTGAGGTGTGCAGCGAATACTGGAGCACTTTTTCGGAAGAAGTGAGAATAGTGACACAGAAAGCGGCCAGGATCAGAGCGAGGAAGGCGTGCATGCGTACTGCGAGGATTCCGCAAATGACTACAGCCATTCCAATGAGGCTTATGATGATAGGGTTCATAGTTCAGTAATTGTGGGGGACACGAATTCGGAGGGGATCAATCAAGCTCTCGCTAGGCAACGAGAGCCCTTGGGATGATGGCTCAGCATGCAAGATGACCGTATCGGTTTCTTCAAGATTGGAAATAGTCTGCTAGAAAACCGGAAGGCACGCAATTTATTTAAGTTACTTATGTATAGAATCTTAAGGGGGTTTAGATGAATTGTCGGGTGGCAGCAAACGGAAATTTTTTGATCCTTGTAGGAGAGCGAAGGTGTTATTCGGTATCCTCTTTGCGTTCCCAGGAAACATAATCCCTCAGGAAATATGAAACCTAAAAGTATACCGCGATCGCGATTTCGATCCTGTTCTCATATCAAGCGATTCAAGTGGCATTGGTCGCTGATTTGGCGAAAGCTCAAGCCATTATCTTAAAGATTAACGAATTGGTGAGAAGTACCGGGAAATATCGATGGAGAGTCGAATGTCTGGGCGAATAAGGCGTTAGGAAGCACAAGAGGGTGTCGCTGCGGCCATCGGAGGCTTGAAGTTCATAAAGGATTGTTCGAATCTTTCCCTGAACAAAGTGAATGACTACATAGTATATTTTGTATGGCTTGCATGACTCGAATCCAGACTACCAAAAAGGTATGGTATCTGTGATGGACCTGTATCCAGAAATAGAAGGCCGAACCGAATTGACCATGAAAAACGCCTCCAAGCAGGCCGCGAAAGCCGCAAAGTAGAAGAAAAGTTGTTTTATTCCTTGCAGCCGGCTCTGTCCGCAAAAAAGGATCATCCCTCGACATTGCCGTTCTGTTAGGCCGGCATTGTTCATATTATCCGTTATCGATTTGAGTTAATCATGATTCATTCTATGCAACTTTTTCTCAGCAAGAGTACTGCCCTCCTGTTTGCCTTGGGCTGTTTTTCGGCTCTCGAGGCCCAAGACCAGCCACCGACTATGTGGGAGGACCGTGCCAAAGAGCGTTTCATGCGAATCGTATCGAGTGAGAAGGTTCTGATTAGCCAAGCTCAGCCGCAAGATTCCGGGCTGAAGAAGCGGCAGCTAAAACGTATCCGTCGCATATTGGTGTTCTACCGTTGCGAAGGTTTTATCCACACGTCGATCCCTCACGCGAATTTTGCCCTGCAAGAGATGGCCCGCAAGTCGAAGGCGTTCTCGGTGGATCTCGAAGATGAGTACAAAGTATTTAATAAGAAGAACCTTAAGCAGTATCATGCAATCTTGTTCAACAGTACTTCGGAATTGAAGTTCGCCAATGAAAGTCAGCGAAAGGCGATACTCGACTTCGTGAGAGGAGGCGGGGGTCTCATCGGAATCCATGGGGCTAGCGATAATTTTTACGAGTGGGACGGGGGAGCCGAAATGATGGGTGGCCAATTCAATGGCCATCCTTGGACAGCTAACGGGACCTGGGCTTTCAAGGTCGATGATCCAACTCATCCGCTCAACCAGGCGTTCGGGGGAAGGGGCTTCTGGTACCAGGATGAAATCTACCAGTACCTCCCTTCAAATTTCGTCGGGCCGGAGAATCTAAGAATCCTCGTGAGTTTAGACATGAGCAAGGAGGCCGTTCGGAAGCCGTTAGGCCTGGAGAAGTTCGAACGCTTTAACAGTAAGTACCCTTCGGGGAATCGGGAAGTGCCCGTGAGCTGGGTACGAGACATTGGAAAGGGTAGGCTATTCTACACGAATTTTGGGCATCGAGAAGGCACCTATAAGAATCCTGTCATCATGCAGCATATATTCGACGGTATTCTCTTCGCGATTGGATATAAAAAAGTGGATACGACGCCAACGGCCGAATTGCCGCCGATTGCCCCCGCCTTGGCCCCGGCGAAGGAGTAGGTAGGGCGAGGGGACCAAGGGCATCACCCATGGTAGGCTCGTTTGCGCGTCTCATCCGAAGCCTTTGCGAAGGCGGATCCCAAACTGGCCGGTAGTTCAGACGGCACAAGAATGCGGTTGCTTGCGATAAACAACCCTACCCTCGGCTAATCTATTGGGGAGGGTAAGTCTGTCTATCCGCGAAGGGATGTCCTTATTGATCGTGATAATTGATACGATATTTGTCTACCGATAAGTGTAGTATAAGCTAAGAGCCTGTGCTGGTTTAAAATGAGTGCTTGGAAATTGGTGACTAGCAATAATGGGCATGCTTTTGCTTAGAGGGTTATGTTGCAAAGGCGGGTGCATTGAGTCAGCAGTTTTTCAATTTGGCTTGTTCGAGCTCCCAATATTCTACTTCGAAAATATCCGCTTCGGAGAGCGGTTTCCAGCCTCCCAGATGTTCGCTGAGTTGAATGACTTTCGCGGTGTGTCGCGCGATGTCGATTATCGTCTTGCCTTCTTTTTGATTACTGCCGAAGGACAGTATTCCCTTGCCGGGCCAAACAGCCCACCTAGGTGCGGAGTCTAGGCAAACTTGAGCCCCGTCTGTATT
>DKNL01000320.1 GCA_002474325.1 Opitutales bacterium UBA7389 | reverse complement strand
AGGGCGTAAAAGCTGTTCAAACCGCCAGGTGCGTAATGACGCTCGAAAATGCAGACCTTTTTTCCGAAATGAGCCAAGCGGATGCCAGCTGCAATCCCAGACATTCCCGCTCCAATTATGGCCACGTCGTATTTCTCCATCTTTGTATACGATTTGTAATTACAAAAAAATGGCCCGACATTCCCGTCGGGCCCGCGAATTCATATTAATAGCGACTGCCTTAGACCAATGCGTTGAACTTCGGAGTCAGATACTCGGCGCAGCTATCCAAAGATACCAATTCGCCATACTCGGGTTCCGGCACTTCGATCCCGTGTTTCTTCCGGAGCTCCATGACTATATCTAGGAAATCCATTGAATCGAGATCCAGTTGCTCCCGCAAGGCCACATCTGGCTTAACATCGCTTAGCTCCTCGTCAGGAGCAATTTCTGCGATGATGTCGAGAACTACTTGTTTGCATTCGTCTTTACTCATAAAAATGTGTCCGTTACTGGTCTGAAAAGCGCCTGACAATGAGCGCTGAATTAATTCCGAGCATACCAAAGGAGTTATTCAGAATGGCGTCAACTCGTTTTGCCTGAGTGGGCTGATTCAGAACAAGATTGGGAATCGAGCATTTCGGATCGAGTTCGTCAACATTGATGGAGGGATGGACCATCCTATCTTCAAAAGACGGCAAATTGCCCGCCATCTCCAAAGCACCTGCAGCCCCCATGGCATGGCCAATAAACCCTTTGGTATTATTAACATAGGTATCTGGACAATCCTCGAAAACTTGGACAATCGCCTGGCATTCCTGGATATCTCCCATCGGCGTCGCGGTGGCGTGGGTATTGACAATGTGGATCTCCTGAGGGGCCATTTTCGCCTTCTTCAAGGCGGCTCGCATGCATTGCGTCTGCCTCTCCGGATTAGGCAACACGTAGTCCGTTGCGTCCGAATTCACGTGATATCCGACTATCTCCCCGTAGATCTTAGCTCCCCTAGCTAAAGCGTCATCCAGTCGTTCGAGCGTGAAAAGGGCCCCACCCTCACTGACAACAATACCATTTCGGGCAGCGTCAAATGGTCGAGACGCTTTGTTTGGATCTTCGTGCTCGGCTAGCGCACCTTGGCTCTTGAAGCCCGCGAAAATCCCAAAGGTGTGAATGCTCTCAGAGACGCCTCCAGCAATAGCGTAATCTACCTCTCCTAGCTGCAGCATTTGCACCGCGTGCACCAGCCCCAAATTCCCAGCTGCGCAGGCAGCTCCGATAGTGTAAGCCGGTCCCGTCACTTTCAAATTGAGCGAAGCCTCTCCAGCGGGGTTGTTAGCCACTGTTCTCGGATTATGGTGATGGGTCCAAAACTTCGTGTCGTAGTCGAATTGAGAAATGTTGTGGATCTCATTTTCGGTCTCAACGTTACCATGCTCTGTAATCCCCACATAAATACCGATTCGATTCTTATCCATCGATTCGAAATCGACTCCGCTGCTTTTCAACGCCTCGCGGGCGCAATAGATCGACACGCTTCCAGCCCGCGTACCGACTCGGACCTCTTTTCGCTTCTGGTAACGAAGCGGATCGAAATCGCAGATGCCCGCCAGCACTTCCCCCATATAGCGAATCTCCGTGCGGCTAATGCCTGCGATTCCATTAAGAAGATTCTCTCGATACTCCGAGAGACTATTCCCGTTTGGGGCTGTAAGCCCAACGCCCGTTATGACCACTCTGCTAACTTCCATTTCGTGCGAAGAAAGATTTTGCTATCCCGTGAAGACTGCTCTTTGCGTAGCTAAAAAGTCCTATCGATCAACAATAATCCAGCCACATGTAAATACTTGTCATCGGCGGAGCCGGATACATCTGCAACCATTGCGTGTAAGACCTTTCACGCAGTAACCTAGATTTTACTGGACGAAAAGCGTATTTCAACGCAACCGCTTCAGATTAGGAGTCGTTCGCCACGTTACCCGCATCTGCCAATCCTGCTACTAGAATTATTTTTTCGAGCTAGCTTACAACCCAATGAATGTAATCGTAATCGAGGATCAGATTTTATTTAGGGATTTAATTGTGAGCATGTTGAAAAAAGACTTCGGTCTGAATGTTCTGGGCGAACACGAAGATGGAGAATCAGCTCTTGCAGCCTTTTTCGAACATCGACCGGATCTGATTGTATTGGATATTAAGATCAAAAAGCTCGGCGGCCTAACGGTGTGCAACCGGCTCAAGAACCGGGCCCTGATCTGAAAGTTATCCTAGTTTGAGCTCATTTCATCCCAGAAATCGTCAAAAACACCTTTGAACGCGGCGTAAATGGTCCCGTAGCCAAGGACAGCTCGGTAGACAGCCTGAAGGACGCAGTTAGCCAAATCCTCAAGGGAGCGGTTTACTACTTGCCAGAAGCCTACAACCTACTACGCCAGCCGAGAACCAATCGGGAATACAACGACAGCCTAAGAATCATGACGCCCCGAGAAACGGATGTTCTGCAAATGGTCGGCGAGGGCTACAGCTCCAAAGAAACCGCTCAAGCATTCGGACTAAGCGTCCGCACAATCGACGGCCATCGTTCGAATATCATGCGCAAGCTGAAGATCCGGGGAGCGACTGACATGACCCGTTTGGCAGTGAAGCTGGAACTAGTCAGTCAAGACTAACGATTTTCAGACACCCTTCTCCCGCTTAAAAAGGACGCCCCGCTCCAACGTTACAATAACCGCCGCGCCTCGGAGTCATAACGACTGTATTCGGCCTCAATAAGATCCGGGAGTTCCGACAAGAGCCCAAGCTTGTCGTCTTCTCGACAAACCTGAACAGCATACGCGGCGAGCGCGTGAATGCGTTTCGCTCCCATTGCCGCTGACGAGCCTTTGATTTTGTGAAACACATCGTGGATCTCGGACCGATTCCCCTCCGGCATCAATTGTCGTAGTTCGCCAACCAAATCCGGCCCTTCGGAAATGAATATTCTGCGCAGGCGATGAAACAGAGAAGATTCACCTACTGGCTGGTCAAGCAGCTCCCTTAATTGAGACTCATGAATAGCCACCACATTCTCAATATCGAGAGATAACATATGAGGTTGACTAAAATTTTTGCCGGGCTTCCAGGGCACTTTTCAACGTTACGGCGTCGGCGTAAAGAACGGATCCGCCGCTTGGCAACCCAAAACCGATACGCGACAATCTCACTTGTAAAGGCTCCAGAAGATCTATCAAATAATGGCAAGTGGCCTCGCCTTCGATATCGTTAGGCAAGGCCAGTATGAGTTCGATTGCATCGCCTGTCTGCACCCTTTCGAGAAGCGATTCAATATTCAGATCGTCAGGCCCAACGCCATTAATTGGGGAAAGCTTTCCATGAAGCACGTGATAGGATCCAGTGTAAGCTCCTGACTTCTCCAACGACATTAGATCGCTAACGTGCTCAACGACACAAACCTGGCCACATTCGATTCGGCGGCTATCGGAACAAATCTCGCAATCGCCGCCCTCGCTCAAATTACCGCAACGCGGGCAACTAGCTACCTTATCTTTAGCCAATTTTAAGGCATCGATCAGGGCTTGGCAACTTTCCGGCTTTTCCTGGAGCAGATGAATCGCCATTCGTTCCGCGGATCGGTACCCAACGCCTGGGAGCTTTTTCAGCTGCTTCTGCAGGGCATCGAATGCAGGAGTCATCATCTAAGAAGGCCGAAGCAAACCAACCGCAGCTTAAATCAAGCCGGGAATAGCCATGCCTTCCGTAGCTTGCCCCATCTCCTCTTCGTGTACCGCTTTAGCTTTCGCGCTGGCTTCTTTGACCGCTTCGAGGATCGTCTCCTCAACCAGTGAAGCCTCCTCCTGCAAAAGCTCTGAATCGAGAGAAAGGCCTCTAAATTCGCCAGACGCCGTTATGGTCACGGAAACAGCTCCACCTCCACTAGATATCTCTAGCTCTTTTTCAGCGAGTTCGCTTTGCAACAACTCGATTTTTTTCTGCATCTTCTGAGCTTGTTTTAGCAGCTTTCCAACTCCGGCCATAGTCTATTTCAAATCTATTGAGATTGCAACAAGGAGAATTTCCAAATTAAAGCACCTGAAAACGCTGCCAGCTTCTCCTTCTCCTGCTTCGGGTCAACTCGAAACCAATTGCGCCATTCCCGACAGTCCGTCGGGAAAACGAGGGCTCCAATCGAAAGACTCTTTGAATACTTTGTTCGAGATACGCCGATTCGCCGGACGTTCTCCATCCAATCTTCGCGAACTTCGGTGACCAACGCTGCTGGGATCAAAGGTCATTCGTCCCAGTCCCATAACCGATGCCAATCCCGACACGAGTTCGGATTTGAGCATGGGTTGGTCGTCAACAACGTTAAAAACCCCTTGCTGGCACGATGACGTCTTGAATACCGTTTCAACGGCAGAAACAATATCTTCAAGACGGATCAGGTTTAGATAATAGTCCCCATATCCCGGCATCACCCCATTTGCTTCTCGAATTCGATTGGCTAGAAACGAGCGACCAGGACCATAAATACCGCCAAGCCTCAGCACCACTTTGGCAACTGTCGGCGGACCAGAAAGAAATATTTCCTCTGCCTCGAGCATAATTTCCGCTCTTTCACTGTGAGGGCGCGTATTGCTTTCTCCAACCCATCCTCCCTGTGAATCTGGATACACGGACACGCTGCTCGTATATATGGCAGGACCAGCAAATCGCGATTTTTCCATCCAATCTATTAAAGAGCGATTTCCATCTACATAAGACAAACGGTAACCTGCCAGCCCCGCGCCAGCCGAGCTCACGCAATTGA
>DKNL01000032.1:1028-14348 GCA_002474325.1 Opitutales bacterium UBA7389 | reverse complement strand
GGTGAGAGCAAACTTTGGGAAGGGTTGTTAGGGTAGCAATTTTTCTGGGGGCAGTTGATACTCTCAACCCGTCTTGCGTTGGGGAAAAAGCACTTTTATCGATTACAACCTAATTTAGAAAATACCTAAAATGGGCCAAAAATTACATAAAATGAGCCAAAATTGACGCATTTTGACTGTTTTTCGGCTAAAATGGCCTGTTTTTGGTCAAAAATTAAAATGGCCCATAGAGGTGCTAGGTGAGTTGCTTAAATTCAGCTACCTTCCCCTAAATAATTCAGAACAATCCGCTTTCAATTGCTAGCTAATCGATCGGCCAATCGGCCCAACTCCGCTCGATCGATAAAGCCATCTCCGTTATGATCGTTTCTGCTAAAATTGGCCTTTAACTTGAGGATCGCCTCGTTCGAGGAAATTTTGCCATCCTGATTCTTATCCTGCTCGCTGAGCCACAACTGGATACGCTGCTCCCTCTCTTCATCCGCTTCGGGAATTTGGGCTGATTGAGTCTTAGCTACTTTCTGTATGGTCTCACAGCCTGCAAAAAAGAGGTAACAGAGGACGAGTAGTGCAGGAAATGCTTTCATGGCCTAACCAAAACAGAGATTGCCCCATCGGGCGACAATTCTTCTGGGGACAGTTAATTCATAATAATTGCAAGGCGCCCGCACTGGCTGATCAAATTTACTACGTACCTTCTTGTGGATTAACGCGGGCGTACTGGAAATGATTAAACCGCTACCCAAAATTCTTTTAAAAAATTATCGGGCATTAGTTGGCACCAGTATTGCGAACTGGATTCATGGAATTTGAAGAAAGGCGTTTATCGCTCGCCAACGTTCCAACGGGGAGTCCATCCAGGGCGTTCGACGCGCTTGCGAAAGATGATGGTGTTGTCCAAGTCCAGGTCCCCGGCCCAGATGAATTTCGCTCCGTCGAAATCGGTTTCGCTAAAGGTTCCGCGGGGTCGAACGACGCTCTCAGCATATTCGGTTGCTTGCTCCCAACCGGAGTCGTCGAAGTCGATGGCGTACCAATTGTCTGGAATGTTGAGGTGTTGCACGCGGGGATTGTCTTTGTCGCCGTCGATAGGGCCATAGAAGAAATTTTTGGCCTTCCACGAGGCGTCGGTGACGATATCGGATCCGATTTTCAGGATAAATCCGCCGTCCCCGATATTGCTGTTGTTATATTCGAGTCCGGTTTCCGCATTGCCGCCATCTTTGGCCATTGCGGCGATGGTCATCGGGTATTCGGGCAGAATATCTACCGAGATTACGTTGTGCGGCATGAAATCGATGGAATCCACAGCCACCAGCTTGCCGTTGATGTAGAGTTTGAACCAATTGTCTGCGTAGACATTCACGGGTACCGTGTCGGACAATCGCGGCTTGACGATGCCTTCAGGTGTATTCGACCCTCGTCGGTTTTGGGCGAAGGTCGTTGAGATAAGGAGGAGCGTGCAAGTTGATAGAATGAGTGAATTTAGTCTCATAAGATTGTGGGAATGTTAGTTTCGATCCCGTTGACGTCGATCGTTTTGCCGATTCCCGCCTCGCCGAATTTCGGGCCGGTTGTTTGGGCTTTGATGTAAGGCTGATAGAAGGCTCTATTTTTTGTAGAAACCGTTCAGCGTTTCTAGAAGAAGGAATTGCCGGTAGTTCAGATTTTTGAAGGTAACGCCATCTATGCTGATCGATAAGCGTTGCCTCTTATCCGCTTCCTGAAAGGGGCGGAAATCGAATTTGCTCGTATAGGGAATTTTTGATAGGATGTAGAGCATCGATTTCAAACGTGTTTCGAGTTTGTTGTTCGAATTGATCACAGCCCACGGGCTTTTTTGGGATGATGTCTTATTGAACATTTGCTCTTTATATTTAGTGAACACATCCCAATACCGTCTGGCTTGCTTGTCGTTTTCCGAGTACTTCCAGTATTTGAGTGGATCGACCTGACGTTCCTTGAAGCGAAACAGCTGCGTTTGCTTCGAGACGGAAAGGTAGAGCTTCACTAGGATTAGCCCTTCCTTGATATGCGCCTCCTCCCAATCGAGAATTTTGCTCATGAAGTAGCGGTATTGCGATTTTTTGCAATACCCCATCGTGGGCTCAATCAGTGCTCGATTATACCAAGAGCGATCGAAAAACGTAATTTCTCCCGCTTTGGGAAAGTGCCGTTCGTAGCGGCGAAACCAGTTTTTGGACTCGTTAGGGGTTGGTATCCCAAGCTCAACTACATTAAAGTGCTTGGGCATTAAGTATTCAGTAAACCGCTTTATGGATCCGCCTTTTCCCGCGGCGTCCCGGCCTTCGAATACTATTGCTACGCGTTTGTCGTTATTAATTACCCAGTGCTGCAACCTTAGAAGCTCGACCTGGAGACGCTTTTTCTCTTTTTGGTAAGTCGCAAAGTCGACATTGTCATAGAAGTCGAAGAAGTTGCTACGTACGAAGTCGTTTGATTTCATCGTTTAGCAATTTACGTTGAACCTACCATGAGTAGAGGGTCTATTGACTGAGAGCGAAATCAAGGATAAGCGGAACCTGCAAGGTTTCATTTTTCCGAATTTCTTGTTAAGCGCGTGTCCATTTTGCGAAAAGTCCGCAGGGAAGCGTGTTCCGGCTGTTAGATACGGGCAACCCAATTTCTCCGCTCGTAACGGAGCCAGGTAGCCCCTCAAGAGTGTCCCTCAGGAGATTTCCTACGACTGTTGCGGATATCCCGGTTGTGTAGGCATTGACTAGAAAGAAGAGCGGTTGGGGGCTCAGTAGCTTGCGACACTTTTGCAACAAACCCCATAGGTCGTTTTCGAATTGCCAGATCTCGCCTTTCTTCCCACGACCGTAGGATGGAGGATCCATAATGATCGCGTCATAGTGACTCCCTCGTCGAAGTTCGCGTTCAACGAATTTTAAGCAGTCGTCCACAATGTAGCGAATTGGAGCCGTTTGCAGTCCGCTTAAGGCTGCGTTTTCCCGAGCCCAAGCCACCATTCCTTTGGCTGCATCGACATGGCAGACTTTGGCCCCCGTTTGGGCGGCGGCTATGGTCGCTCCTCCGGTATAAGCGAATAGGTTGAGTATATTGGGGGTTCGTTTGCCGCGATTGATGATCGAGCTAAACCAGTCCCAATTGACTGCTTGTTCTGGAAAGAGCCCGGTATGTTTGAAATCGGTTGGACGAATCTTGAATTGGGATTGGCGATAGTGAATGACCCAGGATTCCGGTATTTTCCGGCGAAACTCCCAGCGCCCGCCTCCTTTGTTGCTGCGGTGGTAAAAAGCGTCGTACTCGCTCCAATCTCCGGACTTGAGGGGCCAAATTATTTGAGGGTCCGGTCGGACAAGTATGATGTCGCCCCACCTTTCTTTCTTCATCCCGTCCCCGCATTCGAGGATCTCGTAGTCTTGCCATTTATCAGCGAGAATCATCTCCGTCTTTTATAGTAGTTTGCCGTGTTTCGTTTATTGAATTTTCGATAGGTCAACGGTAGCAATATAGGGAAGGGCCCTGAAACGCTCAGCATAGTCAAGACCGTAGCCGACCACGAATTTGTCTGGAATGGTGAAGCCAACGAAGTCGGCTTCAATATCGACTTCGCGCCTGGCGGGTTTGTCGAGCAAGACGCATGTTCTTATTGATGAAGGATTTTGGCGATTTAAATAGGAGATCAGCGAGGAGAGCGTTCGACCGGTATCCAGTATGTCGTCAACTAGGAGAACGCTCTTCCCTTCGATATTGTTCTTCAGAGGAGCAGAAAATCTGGGATCGGAAATGGCTATCGATTGATTGCCGTAGCTTTCCATTCGTAGGCAGTCGATTTCGACTTGCAGGGGGAATTTGCGAGCCAAATCAGCTGTGAATACGAGGGAGCCGGTTAGCACGCAAACGATGGCGAGGCCTTCGGAGCCCCAATCCTCGCTGATGCTTTTGGCCAAATCTCGAACTCGGTTTTCAATCGCCGTCCCGTCGAAGAGGATGGAATCGATCCCGTCAGGCAATTGGGTGGTTTTAGGGTCCCCTTTGCTCATTTCAGTCCATTGATTGGATCCTGTCCATAAAAGCCCCTCGATCGGGTGCCTTGAAAAAGGCAGTGCCAGCGACAAATGTATCGACTCCAGAATTACGGCAAAGCTCGGCGGTTTCCGTGTTTATTCCCCCGTCGACTTCTATCCGGAAATTCAGGGATTGCGACTGGCGGATTTCGTCGAGCTCTCGGACTTTTTCGAGAACGGACTCAGTGAATGACTGTCCTCCAAATCCGGGCTCGACCGTCATTGCCAGGATTAAGTAGACTTGAGAGAGGAATGGTATCGCAGCGTCGACCTTAGTATTCGGATTGATAACAATTCCGGGTTTAGCGCCCAGCTCTCGGATACGGATGAGAGTTTCAGCGACATCGTATTCAGGTTCAACGTGTATGGAAATCAAATCGGCGCCGGCGTGGGCGAATGGCTCGATGTATTCGCTAGGATTATTGATCATCAGATGGACATCGAAAAAGAGTTTCGATTTTGATCGCAAATCAGCCACGGTTTTCGGCCCGAATGAAAGATTGGGTACGAAATGGCCATCCATTATATCGATGTGAAGCCATTGGACGCCAAGAGATTCTACGGCGTGTACGTCATCTGCCAATCGCGTGTGGTCAGCCGCGAGAATCGACGGAGCAAGTATGGGAGACTCCATGTGGCAAAAGTAAGAAAGGGCTATGTTCCTTTGGCGATATTTATTTGATCGCAACCTGGTTCGCTACCAGGTGTCGAGAATCGATTCCGAGATTCTGCGGGCGATCTTTCTGGCGATTTCCGGACCCGCTTGATGTTCCGCGTTAACCTGTCCGCTGTCTGCAAAAATATCTTGCTTCGCAATAACGCGCCGATTCGTGAATAGAGGTGTCATCTGGCCGTCCTCGATCTGGTATAGCGTGCAAAGCGTTTCGAATTCCAGCTCATACTTACGTCCTCTTCCGACATCAATTGAGGAAACTGCGGCGATGTCTCTTTTCACGGATACGACTCGTGTTTCAAGGATCGTGTTCGCTTCGCTTTCGTTAGTATTGGAAAGAAAACCCGATTCTTGGATAGATTTGCGTAGCGAAGCTGTGAGAGTCGCTTTCAGCATTGGAAATGTCGAATCATTGCGGACGGGCTTAACATAAATCTTCCTATAGGAATCGGAACCGCCGGGGGCTCCTAGCTGGTAGGTAGCACAGCTACCGAGTAGGCCAAGCGCGGTAGACAGTAAGATTAAGTTGAGGAAGCGAGCCATCGGAAAGAAGTACGGAGAATCGTTGTTTTCGGATTAGAATAATCCAAGCACTTTTCTTCGCGCCCGTCTTTCCGCCTTCTTTTGCATCTCTTCTGAATCGGGCGCTTCCCTCTCGGCTTCGGGAGTGTCCTGGACCCCAATTTTTTCTTCTTTGGCGGCAATCATATCGAGCTTGTTCCGAGCCATATCCGCACTGCCTGATGTGGGTGCGAGCGTGATAGCTTCATTGTAGAGGACTTTGGCCGCGTGGAAATTGGAACGCTTGTGAAAATAGAAATCGCCGATCTTCACTTTGCTAAGCGCCATTAGGTTTTGCGTATCCGACAATCCGTCTTCCGCCTCATTCACCCGATTGTTATCAGGGAATTGAATAAGAAAGTCTTCGAAAAAAGTAATCGCGTCTTCTGTATTGCTTTGATCGTAATAGGGTCCGTGGACAAGATTTGAATGTGTATTTGCTAGTTGGATATAGGCATCAGGTGTAAGAAAACTTCTAGGGTAGTTAGTTATCAATCGATCGAGAGCGTAAATCGCCAGAGTATCGTTCTTCTTTTTAGCCCAAATTTGGGCTGTGTTCATCAAGGACAGAGGTGCGTAATCGCTGTAGGGAGCGATTGAAACGATTCGCTCGAAGTAGCGTGTGGCCCGATCTAGATTTAGAAAACCTGGAAAGATTAGAAATAGGCGCTGCCGATAGCTTTCCTGGCGGCGAACAGCGATCTTGTACATTTCGCCAATCGTATCGTTGAAGCTCCCGTAGCTCGGGTAAACAAAAGCTATCAGCTCGAAAGCGTCGAATGCCTTGTCGACGTTGTTCTGGGCCAACCTAATTTGGCTGGTTCGAAATAGGGCCTCTGGCGAGTATTGGCTCTTGGGAAATCTCTTGTGGACGCGTTTGTAGTTTCGGAGAGCCGTTCGGTAGATGCCGCGTTCCTCAGCGGTTCGCCCTTTATTCATCCATTTGAGCACTCTTTGGATTTCCTGCGGCAATAGCCCCGACAATTCAACTTCGTCTGATTGGTAGCCATTTTCAGGATCCCAAGTAATATTTGCAGCACTGGCCACCGACGAAGCGAATAAAAGGGCGAAAATTGGTGAGAGAACTCGAATCATGGGCTCAGGAAAGTATTTAGGTCAGATTTAGGTATCAAGTCAAAGATGCCTTGCCGAGATCAAGGAGTTTTCAGAAGTGCCGCTCCCCAAGTAAGGCCGGCTCCAAAAGCGACCAACAATGTATAATCCCCAGGCACTGTGCGTCCCGACCGGATCGCCTCGTCGAGTGCGATCGGGATCGAAGCGGCCGAAGTGTTTCCATATTTTTCTAGATTTAGATAAAAGCGTTCCATGGGCACGTTTAACCGCGAGGAAAGCAATTCTATGATTCGTAGATTTGCTTGATGCGGTATCAGGCAGGACAGTTGGTCCGGTTCGAGCCCGTTTTGTTCAAGAATTTCTTGGGCTGCCTGCTCCATTACCTTTACAGCCAGTTTGAATACTTCACGGCCCCGCATCTTCAGGAAGTGAAGACGATCGTTAATGGAATCTGGAGTAGCCGGGTTGGCAGAGCCGCCACCAGGCATGTAGAGCACGTCGCCTTGGGCCCCGTCAGAGCCGAGCTTGAAGTCGAGCAGCCCAATATCGGGAGTATCGGAGGGACCTATTATGGCTGCCCCCGCTCCGTCTCCGAAAAGCACGCAAGTAGTCCGATCTTCCCAATCAAGGATGCTCGATAGCTTTTCCGTGCCGATGATTAGGGCGTGCCGATACCGGCCTGATCGAATCATGGAAGCCGCGACTTCCATGATATAGACGAATCCTGAACACGCCGCTTCAATATCCATGCATACAGCGTCCTTGATGCCTAGTTTGGTTTGTACTAGACAGGCAGTCGAAGGAAAGGGCATATCGGGCGTAATTGTCGCGACGATTACCAGATCGATGTCGGAAGCGCCAAGCTTGGCAGCCTCGAGGGCTCGCCGAGCAGCAGCAGCTCCCATATCTGAAGGGCTCTCGTTATTTGCGGCTATCCTACGCTCTTTGATCCCGGTTCTCGTGAAAATCCATTCGTCGGAGGTATCGACGATTTCGGCCAAGTCGCTGTTCGTCTTAATCGTATTTGGAGTGTAGGAACCGGTTCCCTCGATGACTACCGATCTTGGCGTAGCGTTCATGCGTTGAGACTGAATGTCGAGAGATTGCTCGGTGGCAACTCGCAAATACTCCTTAGCTTTAGGTTAAAGGAGGCGAGATGATCCGATTCACTTGAGCGATGTTGGAGGTGATTTGCGAATTTAGGTTCTTGGTGATGATCTCGTTGGCAATTCTTATAGCGCTCTTGAGAGCTTCTCGATTGCTGGATCCATGTGCCTTTAAGATGTTTCCTTTGATCCCTAGCAACGGAGCCCCGCCATAGCGCTCTGGATTAAGTTGGAATCTGATAGCGTCATAGGCCCCCTTGGAAAAGAGATATCCGAGCTGTCGGACCGGATTCTTCTTAATTTCCCCACCTAAAAAGTCTTTGAACAGGCATTTGAACAGAGATTCGGAAGTTTTCAGAATAACGTTTCCCGTAAATCCATCACAGACAACGACATCAACTACATTCTCGAAGAGTTGAAATCCTTCAATGGGGCCGTGGTAGTTGATGATTTTGGGTATGCTTTTCAAAAGGTCATTGGCCGCGTTTGTGGTTTCATTGCCTTTTCCTTCTTCCGTCCCTATTGTCATTAATCCGACTCGAGGATTTTTGGTGCCAAGTACATGCTGGCAGTAAGCACTTCCCAGCACAGCGTTATGGACAAGATGTTCGGGTCGTGCCGATGGATTAGCCCCTGCATCGATCAAAACGAAGTGCCCTTCCTGACGAGGCATAACCGTTGCCAGAGCCGGTCGCTCAATTCCTTCCATAGTTCTGAGCCGGATGGTTCCGCTGGCCATTAAGGTGCCGGTATTTCCACAGCTAACGACCACGGCAGCTCTACCTTCCTTCACGAGCTCGATTGCTACTGCCATACTGGAATCCTTCTTTTGCTTCATCGCCTTAAGAGGCTTGTCCTCCATGTCCACGATTTGCGATGCGTGTTGGATCGAGAGTTTCGGATGATCTATGAGGTTGGCATTCTCAACGAGAGGTGCGAGGACCTCTTCTTGCCCAACCAATAAGATCGGCGCGATGCTAGTGTAGTCTTTCAGGGCCGCGGCCACCGCGGCCACCACCTCGGCAGGGCCTTTATCTGAGCCCATGGCATCGACTGCGATGCAGGCACTACCCCGATCTTGCATTACCCTAATTGGAAAGGGGAAAGGTGGCTTTCAAATGCGACCTGTTGCTCTTGATTATGCTAGAGCGCAGCATCGATCACTTGACGACCGCGATACATTCCGTTGTTGGGATTCACGCGGTGCGGGCGAAAAGAAGTGCCATCCATCGGATCCTTGGCGAGTTGAGACTCCTCGAAACGATTAGCCCCGCGGCGGAGCCGACTGCGACGTTTGGATTGCTTGCGTTTTGGATTGGCCATTTCTGCTAAATTCCGAACTGGGTTTTAGGCGTGGTTCAATAAAAGGAGCGGTAGATAACTGGGGCCAACTCGCCCGTCAAGTTAATGTTTAACGAATTGGTCACTATCCCACAAGATAACCTGGTAATACCCTGGACGGCTGAGCTCGGGTGTTGAAAGCCCTTTATTTAGAATTGTTTTTGACGGTGGGCCTGCTTAATCCTCTCAAGCCATGGAACTCGAGGATTGTGTCGCCCAAGTCGGGCAAGGTTTTGACCTTTCGGAGGAACAATCAGCCCAAGTCGCGGATCTGTTAGCTTCGGTTGAGGTAGATGCCGGCTTGAAGGGGGAATTCTTAACATTGCTGGCCGAAAAGGGCGAATCAGCTGCCGAAGTGGCTGGATTGGCAAAACGTTATCGAGAATTGGCTCGAGATCCGGATTTAGCGGAATGGAGCGAGCGGGCGATCGATGTTTGTGGCACGGGTGGTGATAAGCAGCACACGTTTAATATTAGCACGACGGTGACATTCGTTTTGGCGGCCGCGGGTATACCTGTTTTGAAGCACGGTAATCGATCGATCACGTCGCGGTGCGGCAGCTCCAACTTGCTGGAAGCGATAGGGATTGATATAACCGCGGACAATGAACTCTTGAAACGATCGATGAGGGAACTGGGATTTTGCTTTATGTTCGCTCCCGCTTTTCACCCCGCGTTCAAGGAGATTGTCCCGGTCCGGCAGGCACTCGCCGAAAAAGGGCAGCGCACGGTATTCAACATTCTGGGTCCTTTGATAAATCCCGCTAAACCGGCCCACCAATTATTGGGGGTATTTAGTGATTCGGTTATGGAGCTGATGGCTGGAGTGGAGCACTCTTTAGGGCTTAAGGCGGGAATGATTGCCCATTGCGACCTTGGGTCGGAAGGAGGCATGGATGAATTCAGTGTTGCCGGAGATAACCTGGTTCGTGGATTTGGTGACCTAAAAGGTTTATCCGAGAGTTGGAGGCCGATGGAAATGGGTGTAGAAAGCGGAAAGCTATCCGACTTGAAAGGTGGCGATATTGCCGAAAATATGGAAATTCTTGACCGACTGCTCGATGGCTCTGCACCCAAGGCCTTGGAAGATTCCATTGCTGTCAACGCAGCGGCGGCCTTCTTCATAGTTGGTCGCCATGGAAGTATCCAGGAAGGAGTACCTGAAGCTCGGGATCTGCTGGTGGGTGGAGCCGTTCGGGAAAAGATAGATCAAGCCAAAGCATTCTATCAAACGTAATGGCTCTAAAGCATTTTGGGACGGACGGCATACGGGGTGAGTATGGTAGTCCAAAAGTGAATGATGCTATCGCTTACCGCTCAGGTTTAGCCCTGGCTCGTTTGCTAGCTCGCCAAGAGAATGCGCCAGATTGTCCGATGCTATTAGCGGGTCGTGACACTCGGGCATCGGGAATCGCATTGTTAGCTGCGGTGGCAGCAGGTTTTCGCGCGGGTGGTGGTCGGATCTTTTCGCTGGGAATCGCTCCGACTCCGGCTATCGCCAAGCTGGTCGACTTGTGCAACGCCGATGCAGGTTGCGTGGTCACCGCTTCCCACAATCCTAGCAAAGACAATGGATTGAAATTCTTCCAATCGGGAGGAACTAAGCTCACAGAAAAGTTCGAGCGGGAGCTTGATAACGAGCTCGATGTTGTCGGTGAATCTGGAGAATTGGATTTTCCTGAAATTTCGGATACCGCCTCGGACCGTTTAGAAATGTATTCAGCTGCTATCTTGAGCTCGTTTCCAAAAGGCATGCTGGAAGGAAAGCGGATCGCCCTGGACTGCGCGAATGGAGCCATGAGTTCTATTGCTCCTCAGGTATTTAAACGATTTGGGGCTTTAATTGAAATTGTCGGCAATAATCCTAGTGGCGATAATATCAACGATGGCGTCGGCAGTGAATACCCTCAAACGATGGTGAAGCTGATTTCTTCTGGTGAATTCGATATGGGTTTCGCATTCGATGGGGACGGCGATCGTGTAATTGCATTCGACCAAGAGGGCTCGAAGTTGGCCGGCGAGGCGACACTGGGTATCCTTTGTTTAGAGGCTAATCGCCAACATCGATTATCGAAGAGCGTTTTGGTGACGACTAACCAGAGCAATCTCGGACTGGACTCGGCTTTAGCGGCTGAGAGCATCAATACGCGGAGAGTGAATATCGGAGACAAGTTCGTTTCGCGGTTGATGATTGAACATGGCTTCACTTTGGGGGGAGAGGAGTCGGGCCATATCGTAATTGGAGAATTCTCTAAGACGGGTGATGGTTTGTACGCGGCGCTCAAGATTGCCGAAATCGTATCCGGTTCGGGTGAAAATCTTCGGGATTTATCTTCTTTCTATAAGCCATTTCCCATCGAGAAACGATCAATACCAGTTGCCTCGAAACCGCCTCTTGAAAGTTGTACCCACTTGAAGGATACAATAAGTCGTCTGGATCAGCAACTTGGGAACGATGGTAGATTACTCGTTCGCTATTCGGGCACCGAGCCGAAGCTGAGGCTTCTAGTCGAGGCTAAGCAGACGGAAGTGGTGGCATCGGCCATTCGAGATATCGAGGAAGCGGCAAAGAAGGATTTAAATTAAGCGATCTGATGCCAGAGAAATTGGAAAGGCCTAAGAAGGCGATTGAACAGTTCAAGGCTATTTACCCCAACGATATTGGATACAGGGACTTTGCGGAAAAGATAGAAGCGTTTTATCCGAACCCCTAGAAATTGCGGTAGCTTATACGTCTGAATCCGTCTCTCGCTTAGTTTCGCTATTAGCGGGCGGACTGTGGGAATTGTCGATTAGAGCTAGATCGCTGGGATCGATCGCCCCCATATAGTATTTCAGTTCCGCTATGGACTCGCGTATATCGTCGAGAGCTCGGTGCGAATTGGCTTTCTTGAATTCCCGTCCCAACATTTCCCGAAAGACGATTTTGAAGCTGGACACATCGAGCATCCGGTAGTGCAGCCGCTCAGCAAAATTAGGAAGGTACTTGTCGATGAACTTTCTATCCTGTGCTATAGAGTTTCCGCAGATAATGACTGGGTTCTTTTTCTTGAAATGCTTGATAGCGATTTCGCAAAGCGTACGATCCAGGTCCTCTTCGCTCATGCCTTCAGGAACTCTTCCTAATAGACCGCTTTCGCCGTGGTGGTGCTTGCACCAATCATTCATCGATTCGAGGACGTCTGGAGATTGATAGACGGCAGTCTCCCACTCGTAGACGGGCTCAAGAAATTTGTCAGTGATGATAACTCCGGCCTCCAAGATCCGGTCAATATCCGGGTCGAGGCCTGTCATTTCCAGGTCTATCCAACAGAATCTTCGTTTAGACATATCTATATTTAGCTATTTCGTTTAGGCTATGGTTCTCGAGGTTAATGGAACATTTGCAAATAGGGTGGCTTATTCTTATGGAATGCAAACATTTCGCGATTGCGGATTAGCTCGCTGGGAAGGTTTTTTTGCGTTGCTCGAGATGATCTCAATTGAGACAAACCTGTATGAGCAAAGTTGTAAGCGTCGGCAAAATACAATGCGGCAATGGGCTTCCTTTCGTCCTGCTGGGAGGATTGAACGTTCTCGAATCTAGAGACCTGGCCCTTCGTATAGCCGAGACGTTTAAAGAGGTAACCGATCGATTGAAGATTCCCTATGTATTTAAGGCTTCTTTCGACAAGGCCAATCGATCATCGATCAATAGCTTTCGAGGGCCTGGTTTGAACGAGGGCCTAGAATGGCTAAGCGAGATAAAGGAAACATTTGGCGTGCCAGTCATCACCGATGTGCACGAACCGCATCAAGCTGGCCCAGTTGCGGATGTTTGCGACATTGTCCAATTGCCTGCGTTCCTCTGCCGCCAAACCGATCTGGTGATGGCAATGGCCGAGACGGACGCGATTATTAACGTCAAAAAAGCCCAGTTCCTTTCTCCTAAAGAGGTGGGGCACATCGCTTTAAAGATAGAGGAGGCGGGCAACGATCGCATTATGCTTTGTGAGCGAGGGACATGTTTCGGCTACAATAATCTCGTCGTCGACATGCTGGGATTCGGTATAATGAAGCAGCTGGGGTATCCTATTATTTTCGATGTTACCCATTCATTACAGATTCCCGGCGGGCAAGCTGAAGTGGCAGGGGGGCGGAGACAACAGGTTTTCGAGCTCGCTAAAGCTGGATTGTCGACGGGTCTAGCCGGATTGTTCTTAGAAGCCCATCCCGACCCAGACGCGGCTAAATGCGATGGACCCTGCGCTCTCCCTCTTACGAAGTTAGAGGGCTTCCTTTCTCGACTAAAGGAGATAGACGAACTGGTGAAATCTCAAGATCCCCTTGTTATCGATTGAGTCAAAACGATCTTCTTTGGGAGGCCACCTGGACCCGTTGAGGGAGGGTCAGCTGCCTAAGGTTTGGTCGTTTCCCAGATATGGGCCTTGGGTTTTAGCCGTATGTGGGAGAATTAAAGAAACCCCAATGCGATTCGAGCCGTTCATTTAGAGTAGCTTTTATCGTATAA
>DKNL01000032.1:0-631 GCA_002474325.1 Opitutales bacterium UBA7389 | reverse complement strand
CATGACGTTGCTTTTTGGATTGGCTTTAGCCGCCGTTGTCTCAGCAGATAGAATAGACTTATCGGTTGAAGAGAGGTCCTGGGAACAGGCTGTCGACAAGATTGATACACTGATTGCCGATGATCTGAAAATGGCAGATGAAGAGCGAAATCCGCCGATTGCGGATGAAGTGTTTGCTAGAAGAATCTACCTCGATATAGTAGGCCGGATCCCCACCTACGGCGAACTTCTCCGTTTTCTGGAATCCAAGTCTTCGAATAAACGGTCGGAGCTGATCGACGAGTTGTTGGGTTCTGAAGGGTATGTCAGTTCTAATTACAATTACTGGGCCGATATCCTGCGGGTGAAATCGAGAGGTCGAAGAACGATCATGATTTCCTATCAGGACTGGATAAAGGATAGTCTGCGGGAAAATAAGCCCTACGACGAATTTGTTCGAGAACTGATCACTGCGGATGGCTATGTTTGGGACGATCCCGCGGTTGGATATTATTTGCGGGATGCAGGCATGCCTTTGGATAACATGTCGAATACTGCCCAAGTATTTTTGGGTACGCGAATGCAGTGCGCCCAGTGCCACGATCACCCCTTTGACAAGTGGACGCAGAAGGAATACTACCACATGGCGGCG
>DKNL01000188.1 GCA_002474325.1 Opitutales bacterium UBA7389 | reverse complement strand
TTGTGGCTCGTTGAAGCCCCCAGCGATTCGTCTCCACTTAATTTGATCGCTGTCTCCAGCAAGCCCCGACAGTCTATAAACATCGCCATCGAACGTCACCAGCACTGCTTCCCCGTCCGGGAAGAAGTCGATGGCTACGGGCCTTATGCGGCGTTTCCAAGGGTTCGGATAAGGAATGGTTGCTTCGTCTACTGCGAAAATGCCTTGAGGATCTCCCAGTTCGATACCAGCGGTAATCGTTTCGGGCCAGAGAGGTTCATTATTGCTAGGAGGACGCTTAACCATCCCCTTTTCTTTTTTGAGGGATATCGCTCCGGTCTCCAGATCGGTTGTCAACACGAGTCCTGCATCCTTATCGGAATTGGCGTCGATGCGGGCTACCACGTAACGCTCGTCGATGATGGACAAATCCGTCCCATCCATCTCGACTTTTGGATTTTCTTCTCCCAGTTCCATTACGACCAGAGTAAGCGGATTCCTAATCCCTTGGAGAGAGATGCTCCGAATGAGCTTCAACCTGCCGCTATCATCAGATACTCGATAGCTCTCCTCCACTCTACCTCCCTGGAGTGTGTAATGAAATACTGCGTCCGATCCTACGATTTCTATTCCTGTCCACTCTCCCCTTTTGGAATCTAGGGGTCCCCTTCCCATTTCTCTCTCATCGAGCCAACGACTTCTTGGATCGGTGAATGACAAATCGACTGATTCCTGCCAACCCGGATATAGACCGTTAGCTAAAATAAACTTCCCCAAAGGCTTAGGCAGATCTTTTTGTCCGCCCCCCATTTTTCTGAGCGGCACCTCGTAAGATAGCATTGCTAAGCCGCGAGACGTGAGAAAACCGCCTCTCCAAGCCCCAGCCACGCGAAGCAACTCCGTATCAAAACATAAGAACACGTCATGATCCAACCGCAAGACAATCGCCCTCGGAATTAGATTGTCTTTGTTCCCCACAGGAGCAATGCCGCGAAGATCCACTGTCGCCTCTAAGAACGGAAACGAACTGTCTAAGATTTCTGTATACAGCGGTTCCGCATTTCTCTTCACATATGGAGGGATAGAGAATAGCGAGGTGGTTATCCAAAAACTAGAGAGGAATAGCGAGAATTCGCTCAGTCGATTCATATTCGATCAAATCTCTACCTTGGACCCGCGCGATTTATCATGGCCGCATCATTGGATTCGCCAGGCGTTTCCCCTCGAAAAGTGTCACTTAGCCCTAGACGTTCACCCGTCCGACGATCAAACTCGTCTGTGGATATCCGATCGGGAATGCTATCGCCTGTAATTCGCCTCCAATCGCTTAATACCTTTCTCAACCGCATCTCCACTAATGCATATTCGGGATTACCCGAGATGTTGTCGAGCTGATGAGGGTCCATTACAGTTTTATAGAGCTCCACTCGGGGCCGTGGAGCTAGGAAGACATCAGCCTGGGCCTGAGTTAGCGATTCATTTTGCTGGCGATTCAACAGTTGAGAAAACGAAGGTGATCGAACGGAATCAGCCGGACCTTGCCACGGAGCATCGGGTCGGTCATTAACTATGTATAGATACTCCTTAGTTCGCACCGAGCGTCCGAGAGCTTCATAATCGTGCCAATTGTGTTCGGAAAATGCATATCTTCGAACTTCTCTGTTACGATTCTTGAATACAGGCGCCAAGCTCACGCCCTGAATGGTCGGAGCGACCTTGAGCCCAGCTAGTTCAATAAGCGTAGGGGCTAAATCAATAGCGCTAATCAGGCTATCCGAAACCCCTTTCGACTGAATCCCTGTAGGCCAATGAGCCACCAAAGCGGTTTTCATTCCGGAGTCGTGGAGTCTCGTTTTCGCACGTGGGAAGGGACTACCGTTGTCCGCAAATACGAACATCAACGTGTCATTCAAAACGTGTTGCCGACGCAGCTCTTCGGCGACTTCCCCTATAAAATAATCGAATCGAATAATTTCGTTATAATAGGATGCCAAGTCCTGGCGAGTGGGCGCGTCATCGACGAGAAACGGTGGCACTCTTACTGCTGCTGGATTTGTTTTCGAACCATATTTCTCTTCGATCCAGTCGACGTCAGCATCCCAAGCCCTATGGGCATCGTAAGCCGCAAACCAGAAGAAGAAAGGCTGGTTTTTTGGACGATTCTGGGTAACGGAAACCCAATTGGCCTCACCGCCTCGGTTTCCCTCTAAGCGACCTCCATCGATATGATCAAAGGGGTTTCTCTCCCGAGGGTTTTCTCGTTTCATATGGTGCTTGCCCGATATGGCAGAGTAGTAGCCGGCCTCCCGTAGCGATTCCGGCAGCCAAGGAATGTGGTCGGCTATCGGCAAATGCAGCTCAGCTGCCTTGCCATTATTATGTGGATACCGACCCGTGATGATGCTAGCTCGGCTGGGGCTGCAGCTGCTCGCGGTCAAATAGGCGTTGGTAAAGCGTATCCCATTCGCCGCCAGCCGATCGATATTCGGCGTGCGAACGCCCTGATTTCCATAACACCCGAAATCATCCCAGCTAACGTCATCGGCAATGAAAAATATAAAGTTCGGCTTCCCAATGGCCGACGAAAACAAGGAAATTGGGATAAAAAAGATTAGACTAAGAAAACAAGTACTCCTCATGGGATGCAAAGAAATGGAGTCGGTAAAATCGCGCAAACTAAATGATCGTATTGTCTTTGAGAAAAATTTTCTTTCACTAAGCTCTATCGGCAGGTTTCAGGAACCAAAAGCCACCTCTCGCTCCTTCCTAATGAAAATCACAAGCCACAAGGTCACCCCCATCGCTTTCACAGATCCGCCGCTACGCAATGCGGTCGGACTCCATGCTCCCTACGGCTTACGCGTTATTCTCGAGCTCGCATTCGAAGATGGATTCACCGGAATCAGCGAGAGCCCCTGCACCGATGGGGTCACTGAATCTTTAGAGCTGGTATGCCAAGGTCTACAAGGTGAAGATCCAGTCCAGTTAACTAGGCTTCTTGAGAAAGCAAAGACCTTGATCGAGATTGATGAAACAAGAGGAGACGCGCCTTGGGATCAACGAGTTTGGGTCCACGTTCAAAGCGCCTTGGAAGTCGCTTGCCTCGACTATTTGGGCAAACGGTTTGGAGTTCGCATGTGCGATCTTCTTGGAGGAGCTGCTCGAGATGCCGTTCCCTATGGAGCGTATCTATTCTATAAGCTCGAAGGAGCCGGCGGCGAACTTGGCTTTTGTAAAGACGTAAACGCTCAAGGTTGGGTAGCAGCTAGACAAAGTGAGGCTATGGACGTGGATCGAATTGTCGACCAAGCCAAGGCCATGACTGAGGCCTTTGGATTCCGATCAATCAAACTTAAAGGGGGCGTCCTCCCACCCGACGACGAAGCCGCCGCCATGTTCGCACTTAGAGACTCCTTCGGTCCTAATATACCGCTTCGATTGGATCCGAACGCTATTTGGTCGGTAGAAACTGGAATTCGAATCGGCAAGAAACTAGATCCGATCCTAGAATACCTTGAGGATCCGGTTAGAGGCCAGAAAGCCATGGCTGAGGTGGGCAAGGCTATCGAGTCGCCACTAGCCACTAACATGTGCACCACTTCATTCGAAGACATCCCGCGCTCCATTGAACTCCATTCAGAGGACGTAATATTGACCGATCATCATTATTGGGGTGGTTTACGCCCTTGCATTGAGCTTTGCCGAATCTGCAAGACTTTTGGGCGTGGAATTTCAATGCATTCCAATAGTCATTTAGGCGTTTCGATGGCAGCCATGACGCATCTCGGCGCTTGTATACCTCAGCTTGATTACGATTTGGATACACACTACCCTTGGCAAAGCGATGAAATCATTGAAGGGGGACCGCTGGAATTCGAAAACGGAACGATCGCCATTCCGGATGGGCCCGGGTTAGGTGTATCCATCGATCAGGAACAATTAGCTCAGTTGCACAAAAACTACCTTGAGAGCGGGCTCGACTTCCGTGACGATGAATCAGAAATGAAGAAGTTGGAACCTGATTGGGAATTCAAACCCATTCGATGGTAGCATACAACCGCTCGAATTGTTCAATATCAGTTTTTAGTATACCGTTTACTGTGGGCCCAATCGAAACGAGAATAGTTCAATGGACAGCCTAAAATTTCGCCAAAAAACCTTGGCAAGCGACAAGCTGATTGGCACCTTTCTGAATACAGGCTCTCCCGCATTGGCGGAGATCGCTGGAGTAGCGGGACTGGATTGGTGTTTGCTAGACATGGAACACGGATCGGGCTCTTGGGACATGCTTGCTTATCAGTTGATGGCACTGGGCGGGACTTCAACGGCTCCGATCGTGAGATTGCCTTCCGTTGAGAGCGTGTACTTCACGAGAGCCCTCGATCTTGGGGCCTGGGGACTCATGCTCCCGAATGTCAATACGTCTGAGGAAGCCCAAAATGCCGTAGATTACTCTCGATACCCTCCACACGGAACTAGAGGCGTCTCTTCTGTAAATCGAGGGTGCCAGTACGGCACACGCTTCGAGGAACAACTGAAAACCGCTCATTTGAGCACGCTTCTAATAGCCCAGATCGAGTCTCCGTTGGCCCTGAGGAACCTAGACGAGATTGCGGGAACGGACGGTATCGACGCTCTTTTTGTCGGACCTGGCGATCTCTCCGTTTCGATGGGAATCCCAAAGCAATTCGATCATCCTGACTTTCTCGAAGCTATCGATAAGACCGCTAGCGTGGCTTCGGATCATGGCAAAGCCTCCGGGATACTTGGCTTTACGGAATCCGACATGGAACGATACTACGAAATGGGGTTCAACTTGGTAGCGGTTGGTTCCGATGGAGGCATGGTAGCTAACGGATTCAAATCGCTTGTTGCCGCCTCACGTGAATTCCGTCATTAATGGATCAATAGAATGTCCGATTTCCTCTACCCAACTAGCCTCGAGATATCAAATATACGACCAACTTTCGCTAACGCGAAAGCCTATCCGCTGCCTCAACTCCTACCGGTGCTACAACGTTTTCCAGAAGACGTCGTCGCCAACGTCGAAGCGGAAACACTATCCCAACTTGCTCAACTGCCTCCAATGGATCTAACTGGCAAGCGAATAGCCATCACAGTGGGCAGCCGAGGAATTTTCGGACAGGTTGAAGCTATCATGGCGCTCGTATCCTATTTGAAACAAAGAGGCGCCGATCCTTTTATCGTCCCCGCTATGGGCAGTCACGGTGGAGCGACAGCTGAAGGCCAGCTAGCTGTTCTCGAAAGCTTAGGGATCACCGAGACTTCGATCGGTGTGCCAATTCATTCGTCCATGGACGTGGTTGAAATCGGGAGTCTCGATGAAGATACTCCAGTTTGTTGTGACAAGAACGCTTTCAATTCTGATGGTATAGTCGTTTGCAACCGAATCAAAGCCCACACTGCTTTCGCAGCTGAATACGAAAGCGGGCTTCTCAAAATGATGCTGATAGGATTGGGAAAGCACTTCGGGACAACTGCTGCCCACAAATTAGGCTTCCAGCGATTTCATGAGGTTATTCCCGCGGCAGCTAAGGTCATGCTCGAGAAAGCGCCGGTTCTTTTTGGGCTTGGGATCGTAGAGAACGCCTACAATGGAGTAGCGAAAATCGAAGCGATCCCGAAGCAATCCATTTTCAAGCGTGAAAAGGAGCTGTTGATTTACTCGAAACGGATAATGGGGAAAATGCTAGTCTCGGATATCGATGTTCTCATCATCGACTCGCTTGGCAAGGATATCAGCGGCGGAGGCATGGACTCCAACGTGACGGGAAGATCAGCCGCCAATCTCAAGCGAGACTACACCCCCGATATCAGCCAAATCGTTATTCGAGACCTAACTAAGGCAACCAAGGGCAATGCAATTGGAATAGGTATGGCCAACATAACTACACGGCGGGCGGCCGAAAAAATAAATCTGGGCATAACCTACACGAACGCTCTCACCGCAAGAACTCCCATTTCAACGCGAGTTCCCCTTGTAGCTGAAACGGATCGTGAAGCTATTGAAATTGCCTGCCGTATGGCAGTCGCCGAAGAAACTGAATCGATTCGGATTGTCCAAATCGCTAATACCAAGGAAATCAATCGAATCTGGCTATCATCCGCTTACCTTCCCGAAATCACTGGGCGCGATGATCTGGAAATCGACGGCGAGCTGGAACGCATTAAGTTCGATGACGTAGGAAATCAGATTTGGCCAACGAGGCGTGAATGACACTGCCCAGAGGAATTTCAATTCTTCGGCTGCTTAAGTCCCTCGTCTTCAGAGATAAAGGATCGACCGTCTAGCTCTTCTTTGATACCAACCGCTTCTATAAATCTGAATTTCGGTTCTGTTGAGCGAGCTTTTCCTCCGGAAATGTCTTCAACTAACATAACTCGCTTGAGATCTTTAGAAATCGTTTTGGTGACCTCTATAATTTCGGAATAATCTGGAGTCATTACTTATTCCTTAGTGCCTATCAGAAGACAAATGATCCTGTGTTTTTCCTTAATGCGAGTATTTTGTCCATAGACTTGCACCACTCTTCTATGGGAAAATCCCCCCACCAACTTAACAAGTATGAGTCCATTCGCTTCATCCACGATTACATCGTCAGGCACCGGGCAACTAGCTGAGGTGTAGGAGTTTGAAGAAATATCGCAAAAAGAGACTCCTATGCGAAAATTTGCTCTAGGTGATAGGTTTCAGATACCATAATACCACGAGCCCGCTACATTTGAGGGATTTCACCACAAATATCCTTCGCATTTACAAAAGCTAATACATACGGTTACTCCACTTATGTATTTTTCTCGATCGATAAGGAGTATGGTTACCCCTCTCTTCTCCTTTTCCATTGCCCTAACGTCTTTAGTCTACGGACAAAGCGAGAACGATTCATTTTACAAAATTGGTCAACGAACGCGGGATGGCATAGGCAAATACTATCTCGGTCGCGAAATCGCTCAAGTGATGGGGCATCAAGGAATTCCTTGGTTGGAGCGGGACAACCGGGAAGACGAAGAGGCTCCCAGTAAAGCGATCAGCTTAATTGACTTGAAGGCGGATCAAGTGATAGCCGATATAGGGGCCGGATCCGGCTACTACAGTTTTCGTATAGCCCAGCGCTTTCCCGAATCCCAAGTGATCGCAGTTGATATTCAGCCTGAAATGCTGGATTTCATAAAACGAAGGTCTCGCGATATAGGTTTATCGAATGTAGAAATACAGCTTGGTACCGTAGAGAGTATCAAGCTGCCCCCAGAAACTATAGATGCCGTGCTGTTCGTCGATGCCTACCATGAATTCTCCCATCCCTATGCGATGATGCGCTCTATTTATGAGGCCCTTAAACCCGGTGGCCTGGTCTATTTGCTCGAATACAGGGCCGAAGACCCAAAGGTTCCAATCAAGCCGCTCCACAAAATGACTCAGGCCCAGGCTAAAAAAGAGATGGACTTCGTTGGATTCAATTGGGTGGAGACCAAAAACGAGCTGCCTTGGCAGCATTTCATGATCTTCGCAAAACCGCGATAATCCAACCGACCACTTTTTCCCCGACGGCACGGCACTGCCGGCTTTTTTACCGTTCTCTTAGAGCTCTATCCGCATACCCGTTGTCACGCTCCAAGGACGAGTGCGGTAATAGGTGGCGTAGAGCGGACTTCCTTCGTAGATTCGGAAATAAGGTTCGTTGGTAATATTATCCCACTCCACATAAAACCTGGATTTGTTTTGCAGTTTGTAGCTAACCGAAAGATCGACACGGCTTCTCGAGCCGGCGTACCGATCGCTTTCGACATTGTTGCCGACTCTGAAAACGTTGTCGCCCTCGTTCCAGAATTTTACCTGCGCGAACAGCTTCTCCTTTTCGTAAGTCAGAGAAATGTTGATCTCGTTGTCCGGCATTCTTGGAAGTGGGAGAGTTTCTCCTGGACGTTCTGGATACTGCAATTCCGACTCTTGCTTTACATACTTGGTATTGAGCGAAAAACCCTCTTCAAAGAGTGGCAGACGAATCGGCTGATTCCAGGTCATGGATACGCCTCGCAGAAAAGCACTGGAACTGTTCTCCTGCCTTTCAAGTTCAAATCCATCGTATATTCCGCCACTTATAATCGTTTCGTTGCTAAAAATGTAATCCTCCAGCTGTCTGTCGAATAACTCAACCGAGACCATTCCACCATTTTTCAATTTCATATCGACCGAAAAGTCGAAATTCGTGTAGAGCGTTGGTCGCAAACTCGGATTACCCTCCTCAACTTTCTTATCTTCCAAGGCAACCAAGCGGTATGGCACGACATCAGCATAGCTCGGCCGATCAATAGTCTCTGTGTAAGAGGTTATAAACGTGGTATTTTCGTTCAATCGATACCGCAAATGTGTATTGGGGAAGTAATGACTGTATTCATTAGATCCAAAAGTTGGATTTGTATTCAAGTACACGATTTCGTCGACATCGCCATCCAGGTCCTTGTCGAGAGTATCCTTCCCCAACAGCACTTCGTTGGCTTCGAAATCGATTAACGTCCTCTCCTTACGCACGCCTACGAGAGCTCTCCATTTGCCAACGCTATAGTCGCCCATCGCATAGATTGCGTCTACTTGTTCTTGGACTGAATACTTGGATGAGTCAGAAACCTCACGGGAGCGCCTCTCATCATAAGGGAAGCTGTCGAAATTTTCCTCAATAAGGCTTTCAATTTTCACCCTATCGACGGCGGGGCCATATTGGTAGCGGTCACTGACAAGATTGATATCATTGTCTATCCACTCCGCATCCGATATAGTTAGCGGCAAATCGCTGGAAGGGCCGTAGTAAGCAGTTTCACTGAATGTATCGTAATCCCTTTGTCGACTCTTCGCCCCGACTCGAAACGAAAGCATCTCGTTACTAAAGGCGTTTTTCCATCTCAAGTTTGCAGATTCGATGGAATCCGTTTCGCCACGATTGCGATCCCGGATAGTAAAATCCTCGAGGGCAAACTGGGAAGAATCATCGATGGATCCACCATTATCTATTGTCACTGTGGGGAAAAGGTAGCTGTCTAGATCGTAGGTTGCGTCCACATCCGGGCTTACGAAATCGACATTAAAATAATCGATAGGCTTGTAGGTGTCTTCTTGGTACACCAATTTGAGATCCGCTTCCCAATCGCCTTCTTCCCATTCGGACCCCAGAGTCGTTTCCGCTACTTCGTACTCATTTTCGTATTCATACAATCCACGCTCCACCTCGAAACCTTCTATGCTGGCCCCGTTGGGATCGATGACCGCATAGGATCCTTCATTGAATCGGTACTCGAGCTGAGGGCGTTTTTCATGGTTCCGATATAAGCTGTGGCTTCCTTTCCAAAAGAAACGCAAAGACTCGTTCGGTTTTAGATCCAAGGCTCCTGTAATATCCCGATCGGTATTCCACTCGCGAATGTCGTTCAGTTTCAATTCCCTGAGAGCTAGCTTGGACTCGCCGCCAACCGTTCTACGAAACCAGTCTTTATTGATGTAATTGTCCCCTCTTGTTTCATCCTCATAGCTAAAGGTTAATCGACCACCAATCGTCCGCGCCTTGTTGAGTGGTCCACCTACTGAAATACTGCCCTCGTAACCAATTTCTTCAACGTATGAGCGGTATTCACTTTCCAGCATTATTTTGGTCGAAATTCCTTTCTGAGTGTATGAAGGCCGAGTTTTCAATCGGATCGAACCTCCACGAGAATCGGCGTCTTGATCAGGTGTCACCGCTTTCAATACCTCGACCGAAGTGACGTCTTCAGCTGAAATACTGTCTAGCGATTGCCGCGAACCCTCCCCGTCGATGGTTACATTGGAAAAGCTCAAATCCGGGCGTCGCTGTATCGCTTCGCTGACGTTCGAGTCTTTAACCAACTCGACTTCATCTTTTTCGCTCACGATGAATTCGCTGTCGACGTTCTGAGTGCCGCCCTCTTCGGGACCAATGGGAGCCTTAGCCCATAATTTACCTGTCGCAGCTCCTGCAATTGTCAGAGCGACAAGGGCACGTATCGCCTTTTGGCTAATAGCTGAATAACTAAAAAAAATCTCTGGTATCATTTACAATTTAACGAGCCACGACTGAAACCTCTCTTTCGCCATCCCTCCCTCGGGCCCTCTTGTCCCTAAACTGTTAGTAGCCTTAGTACTACCTATTAATACTAAGGAATTGGACTTAAAATGACTGCGAATATAACCAAATCCCTAAATGCCGCCGTTTTTATATAGAAATTGGCAGAATGCAACGCGTTGAGGCCAAAAAATTGCCCAATCTTGTCCTAAACGCAGATCGTGGATCACCCTCTCGCAAACTAGGGGCTAAAACGCTAATGAGCGAGACACCCTGGGGCTAGCGGATATTCAATGGCTGGGTGGATTGCAAATAGGCAAACAAGTCGACCAAGGCCTTATCGTCTAGGCCGGCCAATAGCCCTCCTGGCATAAGCGAGCCACCCGAACTTTCCATTTCAACGATGTCCGACTTCTCGACAATTAGACGCTGTCCCCCGATGGGTCGAATTTCGACAATACGATCATCCTGGTCCGCCAAAAATCCTACGATCATCTGTCCATCCCGCGTCTCTATCGAGTAGTTCTCGAAGCCTTCTCGCACTTCCGCGCTCGGATTCGATATGGCAAGAAGCAGGCTATCCAAATCATGGCGCTGATAGCCGGTTAGATCTGGTCCAACGTCACCTCCTTCGCTGTGCAGACGATGGCAGGCGGCACAACGACCTAAATAGACATCTCTTCCCGAGTAACGGTCTCCACTGAACTCCGCTCCATCAAGGATCCTCTTGAGTTTGGCTATCTCGACATCTCTATCGTCAGATGGCATCTCCCCACCAGCTCTCCACAATTTGCCAACGAGAGAATCAATCTTTCGGTCGTCGTGCCGAGCAAGTCCCTCGACAACGTAGCTAGGCATGGACTCTTTGGACATTCTTCCCGCTTGGATTGCCTCGAGCCACCTTAGCGACCATTCCAATCGGCTGGAAAGCATCGTACGGGCGGCTACTTGCAATTTTTCGCTGAAATTCGAGTACCTTTCCAGTACAGCCTCTGCTGCCTCTATCTCTTTGAACTTCTGGAGAGAGGCCAGCGCCACCATTACCGTCGCTTCATCTTCTCGAGACAGCTGATCGATGATTGTACCAACAAACCCGCGTTCAGTCAGCTCTCCTATTGCACTGATTATCTGGCGCCTCTCGGACTCCTCTATTTCCTCTCCGCTAAGCTTACCGACAGCCTTTTCAATAGCTTCTGGGTCGCTACGGCGAATCCCCATAGCTAAGGACCCTCCCCCCGATCGTGAAATCGCGTCAACGAGCTCATTGGGTAATCCTTGCATCTCCCGTCCTTCAAAACCCTCTTCGAAACCTGCCAACAAGGTCTTTTTGGACGATGCGTCTGAGGCTAAATTCAACAGCCGAGCGCAGTAGCCTAGCGATCTCCGGTCCCCCTTCATGGCAAATCGTTTCATTAAAAATCCGAGCATGTGATTCTTCACCATCGCGTGACCAAAAAGAGAGGCGTCTTCAAACAGGCCCATGGCACGATCAGGATCTTCGTTACAGAGATCTTCCAAAGCCCACCAAACCATCAAGGGCATATAAGGATCTGTTGCATCTTCGTCTCGTTTCAGAAGGCCCTTCAGGATGTTGGCAGATGGACCAGGCGGGAGGCGTTTCGTAGTAGAAGCTAATTGCTGGCGGACCTCGACATGGTTGTCGTTCTTACCCATCCATGCGAGTTTTGCATATTCCTGTTCACTTACCTCTCCTTCATCTCCGATCAAGCGAGCAGACCACAGGCGAACCCAAGGGTTGGGATGGTCCAATGCTTCGATGCGTAATTCGCCAACGAAGGAGCCCAATGAGCACAGTGCCCACAATGCTTCTAGAGAAACTTGGCTTCGCTCGTTCCGTAGCAGGTTCTCCAGTTCAGGCACAACGCTTCGATCCTGCCTTTGTCTCAATAGACGCCTAGCTGTTTCACGATACCACCTTCGTTCATCTGAAAGCGTATCCACGAGTTCTGTACTACTGTAGTCACCAAGAGAAATCTTTACCCCGGGATCCGAGCCCGTTTTGCGTAACCTGTAGATTCGACCGTCCGACGCGCTCAGGAGTCCTTCACTGTTACGCATATGGTTCACCTGGCGATCATACCAATCCGCCACGTAAACCGCTCCATCTGGCCCAGGAGCTAGATAGACCGGGCGAACCCAGCGATCATTGGCGACCATCGCTTCGTCGATCGGATCAGAATGGAAGCTGGCTCCTCTCATTCGCTTTCGTGAAGCGAGAACTTTTCCAGCCAATGGATTAGCAGTAAATATCGATCCATTGTATCGAGCTGGAAAGGACCCTTCTTCGTAGACCATCAAATTGGTCGTTACCCTCTGCGATCCCGTTTCCTCAATACCGTTAAAGTAACCGAATGCATAGTCGTTGGAAAGGTCTCCATGCTTTCCGAAATTCTTGCGACTGTAAGAGCCTTGCATATAGTGGTATCCAAGCTTTCGCCCTTCATTGGCCCCCGCCAGCAAGCGTCCTTTCGAGTCGAATTCACAGCTCCAAATGTTTCCCCCACCTTCAGCGAAAACTTCATAAATGTTCTTCTGAGGGTGGTAGCGCCAAATCAGTTGGCCAATGCTTTTTACGGGCACTTCATTCCTGCCAACCACGCTTACAGATGCCGTCACGGTAGATCCCTGTGCTCCGTAAAGCCATCCATCGGGCCCCCAAGTTAAACTGTTCACTGTCGAGTGCGTGTCCTCTAGACCAAATCCACTCAAGCGCACATCTGGAGGACCGTCTGGAACATCATCCTTATCTCTATCGTAGTAAAAAAGCAAATACGGTGGTTGCAATACCCAAACGCCATCGGCGTCCCAGGCAAAGCTGGTCACCATATTAAGACCTTCCAAAAAGGGTTTTGAATGCTCGAAAACTCCGTCACCATCGCCATCTTCATGGATCGTGATCATGTCTTTGCCTGGAATATAGCCAGCTCTACCGGGCGGTTCCGGAGTATCCGTATACTTCGTCCGCCAAAACCGGTCTTTATCTCTGACTTCCAACCCAGCGGGAAACGGATATTGCCGGTACTGCACCACCCACATCCGTCCTCTTTCATCGAAATCGATAAAGGATGGTTGTGCGACCACAGGCTCGGAGGCTACTAAATCAACAGCGATCCCATCAGCCGATACTATAGATTTATGCGATTCGGCTGGAACCTTTCGGCCCGAAGTCGCCTCCTTTGCCGGATTGACCGAAACCGTGACAGGTTTTTGGGGACTGGATGCCCAGACAAAGGCGTTAAGCAGCAGTCGCTGAGTCTCAGGCATACCCATCTCATCGAGACCGCCAATAGAAGTATAAAAGATCCGTTTACCGCTTTTTTCATTTATCCAAGCGACCGGGTGGATGGCTTCTTCATTTGGATAGCGGGCGCTCAGAAGAATCTCAATCGCTGGATCTAAATCAGAGTATTTGTAAAGCTTATCTCCAATGGCCGTAAAATCGCCTAGTTTGAAACCATTCAAAACGGGGTGATCCAGCTTCGTGGGCTCAGGCCACATCCGCACACGCTTTCTTGGTTCTGCGTTCCAGTCCCCATAGTGGCCATCATAGATCGCCCCAAGCACATCCCTATCAAATGTATTCCAAGCGGCATGCCCTGGCGGAGCCTGATAGCCCGTCCCCTTGGCTCTCTCTCCGAACGCGTGACTCGCAGTGCGAATAAGGATAGTCGGTTTGCCAGATTCTATCCAATGCCGGATTCGAAGAAAATCCTCGGATCTCGGGTAGCGGCGCCGGGCGCTGACAACCAGTATATCCGCCTCGTCCAGTTTCTCTAGCCCATCGAATTGGTGACACTCGATGGATTCACGGTTGTTGGAGCGAGCAAACACGAAATCGCATATAGCACCTTTTGCAGTTAGTACGGAATTTGCGAATACCTGTAGGGATTTTTCGGTTCCGTATTCTCGCTCCGCGACGAGGAAGAGTACTCGTTTTCCCTGCAGGTTCGATTCGCTCTGTCCGAAAGCCTGCTGACTCACGCATAAGAGAATACCTGTAAACCCGAAAATAGCCAAAAAGGATCTGCTTATGGGGACGATCATAAAAGGATTATTCTTCCCTCGCTCAATTATTCAAAACCAAACTTATTAGGGGTTAGTCTTCGTACAGCGATCCTACATTGGCGACAACTTAGCCCTTAAAAGGAAAAGTGAACGCACTTGGAAGTCGCGTTCCACCCTTGCCTCCGTCGAGAAAGGTAGAGCTCGTAGAAACCCTCTATGGGAGTGTCTAATCAAGCACATCTTTAACCACGTGGCCATGTACATCCGTTAAGCGATAATTCCTGCCCTGGAACTTGTATGTAAAACGTTCGTGGTCGATCCCTAGCAAATGGAGAATCGTCGCCTGAAAATCATGCACATGAACAGGGTTCTCGACTGCGTTAAATCCGAACTCATCCGTTCCGCCATAAGCGAATCCGGGTTTGATCCCGCCCCCCGCCATCCAAATCGTGAAACCGTATGGATGGTGATCTCGTCCCCAGCGAGGATAATTGTCGTAGTCGCCTTGCAAGAACGGAGTGCGTCCGAACTCGCCGCCCCAAATAACAAGGGTTTCGTCCAGAAGCCCCAAACGCTTGAGATCCTTAACTAAGGCCGCGCTCGGCTGATCCGTATCTACGCATTGGACTTTCAGTTGACGTGTTAGGTTGTTATGCTGATCCCATCCTGCGTGCATCAACTGCACAAAGCGCGTTCCTCGTTCTACCAGCCGCCGAGCCATCAAGCAGTTGTATCCAAAACTTCCTTCTCGTTGTACATCCGAACCGTACATATCTAGCGTCTCTTCGCTCTCGTCAGAAAAGTCAGTTAATTCCGGGACGCTGACTTGCATCTTGTAGGCCATCTCGTATTGCGAGATGCGTGTCGCGATCTCCGGATCGCCGTAATCCTCAAGCTTCGCTTCATTTAGTTTCGCCAAGTCATCGAGCATGCTCCTACGCAATGACCGGCTGACGCCTTGAGGATTGGATAAATAAAGAACTGGATCGCCGCTGCCCCGAAACTTCACTCCTTGATATTTGGTGGGCAAAAATCCGGATCCCCAGTAGAAGTCGTAGAATATTTGACCGCAGGAAGCCTCCTTGTCCCGGGAGGTCATGGCCACGAAAGAAGGTAGATCATCGGCTTCAGAACCTAGGCCATAACTCAACCAAGCTCCCATGCTTGGGCGACCTGGAATCTCCGCCCCAGAAAGGAAGTAGTTAATGCCGGGAGCATGATTAACCGAAGTGGTGTGCATTGACCTGATGAAACAAAGATCGTCAACGATTTCTGATGTGTACGGGAGGAAGTTGCTGAGGGACCGCCCGCATTTACCATAGCGAGCAAACGTTGTAATATTCGGCAGGAGAAGCTTCTCCTTTGTGTTGGTCATCGAACTGAAGCGTTTGCCACCCAAGACCGATTCGGGCACCGGTTCTCGCTCTAGTTTGGCTAGGATGGGCTTGTGATCGAAAAGGTCGACGTGCGACGGTGCGCCATTCTGCAACAGGTATATTACGCGCTTCGCTTTAGGAGCGAAGTGCGGCAACGCAGAAAGGCCAGAATAAGGCTTGGAGAAGGAATTTGGACTCAAAAGGCCAGCCAAAGCGACTCCTCCTAATCCTCTAGCAGACGTACCAAAAAATTCCCTACGGGTTAGCTGTCTCTTCGCTTCATTTATCGGATCCATCGTCTTTTCCCATAAAATTAAGTGTCCTATTCCTTTGTCAGTGTTTCATCCAAGTTCAGGAGCATCAGACCTACCGTAGACCAAGCCGCATGATCGACGGGGTCCAACGATTCGTCTCGCAAAGATTCCCCCAACGTAGCGACTTCCAAAGCGGCATCCCGATTCTTTGAAAAATGCTTTCGATATTTGCCGAGCGCCTGCTTTAAAGTCCCAAGTTCCGATCGATTCGGGTAGCGGGAGGTTGCCATGCGGAACGCCTTTCGCAATCGGTCGGAATCACTCCCGCTCAGTTCGTTAAGAGCTCTTTGCCCAAAACCGCGAGCCGCTTCAGCGTAAGTCGTGTCGTTCAAGGTTGTCAGGGCGTGCAACGGAGTATTCGTTCGTAGAGATTTAACCTCGCATACCTGCCTAGCTCCAGAATCGAAGAAAACGGGTGGCCCTACAATCCGACGCCAAAATGTGTATAGACTACGCCGATACAAATCATCACCACTATCCGGGTAGTACTTGATAAAACCGAATGAAGCTTCTTCCCAAATTCCTTCCGGTTGGTAAGGCTTTACCGGTGGCCCGCCAGAAGTTTCATTCAATAATCCGCCAAGAGCCAGAGCCTGATCCCGCAGCATCCAGGATTGCATTCGAAAACGCGGCCCCCTGGCTAGGAGCTCATTCTCCAGATCCCGATCAAAAAGATCGGGACTAATTCGCGACGATTGTCGATAGGTATTGCTCATGACGATGAGTTTGTGAATCGCTTTAACATCCCAACCACTCTCTTTAAACTCAACGGCTAGCCAGTCTAACAAGCCCTCGTAGACAGGCGGTTTGCTCTGTACTCCGAAATTCTCAACTTGCTCGAGAATTCCTCTGCCAAAAAACTGCTGCCAATAGCGGTTCACCGTAACTCGTGCAGTAAGCGGATTACCATCTGCTAATAGCCAGTTGGCGAGATCGAGCCGATTCAAATCCCCCGTTTCACCGATTCCTTCATTCAATGCTGCAGGGAACCCGGTTACTACTTTTTCAGTGGGAGATTCATAGGAGCCCTTATCTAGGATGAAAGTATCTCGCTCTACGCTATCTTCCATGATCATTACGATCGGGCGAGACTTGACGTAGATATCCAAATCCTGATAGGCTTTAATGTAGTCGAGAGTTTTCTC
>DKNL01000327.1 GCA_002474325.1 Opitutales bacterium UBA7389 | reverse complement strand
CAGCTGGCTGCCGCCATCAAAGAACTCCAAGGCAAAGGCTACGATCTTCCCGACTACCCAGAAGAGCCGCAAAATGAGGAGGAGGAAGAAATCAAAACACGCTATAACAAGGTTTTGGGAAGTGCCGTAAACCCTGTCCTGCGTGAAGGGAATTCCGATCGGCGAGCCCCTAGATCCGTCAAGCAATACGCCAAGAACAATCCTCACTCGATGGGAGCCTGGAACCCCCAGTCAAAGTCTCATGTTGCCAGCATGGGCGGCCTCGACTTTTACGGTAGCGAAAAGTCGGCTACGATTGAAGAAGCTACCAAGGTAAGCATCGAGTTTCAGGGAGCAGATGGCTCAAGCAAAACCTTGAAAGCCCCCTTTCCTTTGCAAGCTGGCGAGATCATTGACGCTGCGGCAATGAATCGCAATGCCTTGTGCTCATTTCTGGAAGAGCAAATAGCCGATGCTCGAGAACAAGGCATTCTGTTTTCCCTCCATCTGAAGGCCACGATGATGAAAGTTTCCGATCCGATTATTTTCGGTTATGGGGTATCCGTTTTCTTCAAGGACGTTTTCGAAAACCACGCCAGTGATTTCGAATCGATCGGAGTCGATCCCAACAATGGTCTGGGAGACTTGTTTTCGAAGATCACGGAATTGCCAGACGAAAAGCGGGCCCAAATCGAATCCGAAATTCAGGCTGTCTACGAGCAAGGCCCCGATCTCGCCATGGTTAATTCCGACAAGGGAATCACCAACTTGCACGTGCCAAGCGACATCATAATTGATGCCTCTATGCCGGCCGCGATCCGAGCCTCCGGACAAATGTGGGGTCCGGACGGGAACCAGAAGGATACAAAATACGTCATTCCCGACCGATCCTATTCCGGAGTCTACCAAGCGACGATCGAGTTTTGCAAAGAGCATGGGGCCTTTGATCCTTCCACCATGGGAAGCGTCCCTAATGTCGGACTCATGGCTCAGAAGGCGGAAGAATACGGCTCGCACGATAAGACTTTCCAAACCCCGGGCGAAGGAAGCATCCGGGTCATGGATTCAAGCGGAAACACTCTCATCGAACAATCGGTCGAGACCGGAGATATTTTTAGAATGTGCCAGGTAAAGGATGCCCCTATTCGCGACTGGGTTAAGCTTGCTGTCAATCGGGCTCGAGCCACAGGCACACCGGCCGTATTCTGGTTGGACAAGAATCGGGGACACGACGCCGAACTAATCAAGAAGGTCGAATTGTACTTGAAGGATCATGACACAGATCGCTTGGACTTGAGAATTCTCGCCCCAGTCGACGCCACTCGATTCTCCCTTGAGCGCATCAAGGAGGGCAAAGATACCATTTCCGTTACTGGCAATGTTCTCCGAGACTATCTCACCGACCTATTCCCGATTCTCGAGCTAGGTACCAGCGCTAAAATGCTTTCCATCGTGCCACTCATGAATGGGGGTGGTCTGTTCGAGACGGGAGCAGGCGGATCTGCGCCCAAGCACGTACAACAGTTTCAGAGCGAAGGGCACTTGCGTTGGGATTCGCTCGGGGAATTCCTAGCCCTGGCTGTATCGCTTGAGCATTTATCGAATGCCTTTTCCAATGAGCGAGCTAAGACCCTATCAGAAACACTGGATGCAGCGACAGCCAAATTCCTGCAGAACAACAAGTCGCCTTCACGGAAAGTAAACGAGTTGGATAATCGGGGCAGCCATTTCTATCTGGCTCTATATTGGGCTGAGGCCCTCGCTGCCCAAGATCAGGACTCCGAGCTCAAAGCGATTTTCGCTCCTCTTGCTGAATCGCTATCCCAAAGCGAAGCGACGATCATCGAAGAACTGAATGCCGCCCAAGGCAATCCCGTTAATGTCGGTGGCTACTACGCCCCTGACTTCGAGAAAGCGTCAGAAGCGATGTGCCCAAGCAAGACTCTTAAGTCCTTTTTTTCTTAAGTCTCTCAGTTTGAATGGCTTATTGAATTATGCCCGCGGATGTGAGCGGTTGTATACGGCTTTCAGACGGCCCAGGTTCACATGAGTATAGATCTGAGTCGTCGAAAGTTTGGAATGTCCTAGGAGTTCCTGCACCAGTCTTAAATCGGCACCGTTGTCCAAAAGATGAGTGGCGTAGGAGTGCCGAATCTTATGCGGAGTAATGTCCATCGGTAGCTCTGCTAGCTTCAGGTATTTCTTGAGTAGGAGCTGAATTTGACGAGCTGACCATTTCTTTCCCTGATTGCTAACAACAACCGGGTCCGAAAACCCTGTTTTGGCCGCGAACTCGCTACGCCATTTGCCGAGTACCGCCACGGCGACTTTCCCGAGCGGACAATTGCGAGACTTTCCTCCTTTACCCACGATCCGAGCCACGCCTTCGTCTAGACTGACATCACCGTATTTCAGGTTAACCAATTCCGAAACGCGAAAGCCCGCTCCGTAGAGCAATTCCAATACGAGCCGATCCCTCCAGGCCACGAAGGGCTCTATAGCCTCATTCTGCAAGATTCTCATAGGTCCTTCAAGCAATCGCAACACTTGCTGCTCAGTGAGGAATACCGGTAGCTTTTTTGGCAGTTTGGGCAAAACGATTCCCTCAATCGGATTTTGCTCGATGGACCCTCGCTTCAACCAGAATTTGAAAAACGTATTCAATCCAGAGACATAGTTTCGAAGCGTCACTCGACTCACTCGTCGTTGCTCTTCGATTACGAAATCTCGGGCCTCGCGGGTTTCGATCGAGTTTAATTTTCCGTTCCACCCATGCTCGTTTTCTAGCCGTTTAAAAAGCCGATTGATGGCAGTATTGTAATTCCGGATCGTATACTCCGAGAGCCGGCGCTCTTGTTCCAAGTGCTTGATAAAAGGGGATACCCAATCGCGTTGCCAGCGGGCACTGGGCTGCCCCATATCAGGTTGCATCTCTTTGTCGGAAGGGGGCACTTCTGTCGGTCATTCTAGCTAGTCACCCTCGGAGGCAAGCGCCTCGGTTTCCGATTTGACGGCACGAGAGTAACGGCGAACGGAGGATTCTGGATCTATTCCCTTTCTTCGACAAGCAGCGGCAATCTCGAACAGCAATGCCCCAGCCGTTTCTTCATCTATCGAATTCGTTAGCGTTTCGATGGAATCCTCGTCCACCAACGATCCCGCAGGGAGGTCTTGCTTCTGGATCTGCTTGTAGATGTCGACTGCGTACATCAATGCCGGCAATGAAGGTGGTAAGTTTTTGAATACATTATTCGATTGAGAGCCATTCTTTTTCTCTTGGGCCTTTATTTCCTCCCATTGATGAAGCACCTGTTCTGAATCTTCGGCCGAGGAATCTCCAAACACGTGAGGGTGTCGGCGAATGAGCTTGTCATTCACCTCGCGAGCCACCGCTTCAAAATCGAAATGCTCCGACTCCTTGGCAAGCTGGGAATGGAACACAACCTGCAAGAGAACATCCCCCAATTCCTCTTTCATGTGATCCATATCCAGGTTATCTATTGTCTCCAAGAGTTCGCTACACTCATCTACAAGACACTCGGCGATGGACTGGTGATCCTGCTCCAGATCCCAAGGACAGCCATTTGGGGCCCGCAAGCGAGCCATTGTCTCTAGCAAATCTTCAATTGCACTCACGACAAACACCTACTCGATTCAAGGCTAGTAGAGCAAATACAATTCTCGACAGGAATTGGCCGAGCTACCAAAGTTGGCAGCTTTCTAAACGTAAATGGACAAGCTAACCGAAATCATAGCATGGAAGCGGCGTGAAATCGCCCAACGTATACGAGACGTCGGCGAAGCTGAGCTTCAGTCCTTCCACCATCCCGACCGAGCCGAGAGTTTCTTAAAAGCTCTTCAGACAACAAAAAGGCTCGCGGTCATATCGGAAATAAAACGTCGGTCACCCTCAGCCGGGGAGATCAAGACGATCGAATCCGCAGCTACCCAGGCAATGGCCTACGCCCAGGCCGGGGCGGACTGCCTCTCAATCCTGACCGACGAAAAATACTTTGGCGGAACGCTGGCCGATCTCGAGTCTTCGCGTCAGCAGCTTTCCGAAGTTGGCTTCAGGACGCCCTGCCTTCGCAAGGACTTCATGATTCATCCGATACAAGTGCTGGAAGCCGCCAATGCGGGAGCAGCTGCTATTCTAATTATCGTGCGGGCTTTGACCGATGACGAGATGCTTCACTTGCGTGAAGCCGCAGACCTAGCCGGTCTCGACGCCCTATACGAAATTCATAGCGAAGCAGAACTCGAACGGGCGGTAGCTCAGAACGCTAAGATCATTGGCGTTAACAATCGCGATCTGGC
>DKNL01000279.1 GCA_002474325.1 Opitutales bacterium UBA7389 | reverse complement strand
TCATCGGAGTAACGTTTCGAATTAGACGGCACTATCGTGCGCAACACTGCCACCTGTCAATTGGCATTCCCGCCAAAATACAGGGCAAAACCGATCTAAAGCTAAATTCTTGCGACTTCTCCAGCGCTGATTCAATTTCACGCCGATGCCTCACTTGATCCCCCTACTCAATCTAAGGTTTTTTGGGGCACTGCTTTTCAGTGCTTCCCTGTTGAATATCGTCCGAAGTCAGACGGGGGAAACATCGACGCCCTGGGCGGATTGGATAGAGCATGACTACCCGTTTTTCTCATCCATCATAGATGCTCGAGAATCCGGTTTCGGGACAACAGCCGAAAACAATCTAACCCCTCGTGGAATCATTTTAAATCTGGGCAACGACTGCTGGGCTTGCTTCGACACCGACCTGCTTAGAGTCTCTGCAATCTGGACGGGTTCTGGCGTTACGCCAATCGCCTTAGCCCCTAAGTCCTATCATCCCTGGGGACGGAAGACTCAAGGGGGGCAATCAGAGCTACCCAAACCGGATGGCGATCTTTGGCTGGTGAATGGAATCTATCCGGGCTGGCAAATGGGCGAGCGGCTGCAGCTTTCCGATCCCCGTTCACCAGCCCCGAGCTCGGAGGAAGTCGGACGCGGTCCTTTGTCCGAATCGTATGGACGCTTCCAGGCCTTGCAACTCGTCGAGAATGGAGTTGTCCTGGAATACGCAATACAAGGTACTCTTATTCGTGAGCATTGGGTTATATCAATGCACCCAGATCACCCAATCATCGAACGCCATATCGAAGTCGAGCCCAGTAGCCGAACACTAACGCTTGTCACTGGCATTACACAGAATGCTCACCTGTCACTCAAGACTGGCCCTAGCAACGCCCGAGTCAAACTATCGCAAGAACAATCTCCCTGGATTGTCCGCATTCCCGCGAGTCAATCGAATACGCGATTCTCATTGGCACTATCGCTGAACTCAAGCCAACCGCATTATTTTCCGAAAGAAATCCCTAACCAGCCACCTGCACTTCGTTGGCCTCAAGTAGTAGAAACGAGCGGCTCTGTATCGAGCGATGACCGCGCCTACGTGGTCGACGACATCGTCCTGCCCCACGACAATCCGTGGCAGCGCAATGTTCGACCGGGAGACATCCAATTTCTGCCGGATGGAACCGGTGTCATCCCCACTATCGATGGCGATATCTGGCTCGCCCGAGGGCTCGACGGCAAACTGGAAAAAATCCGTTGGAAGCGCTTTGCCTCAGGTCTTCACGAACCCATGACAGTCGCCATTCGCGAAGGGGAGATTTTCGCCTTCGACCGAAACGGTATCTGGAAAATTCTGGATACAGACGGAAACGGGGAAGCCGATCGACACGAGCTTTTTTCGAACGCATTCGGGCAAACCGCTGACATGCGCGAATTTCCAAGCGGGATCCGGCTAGCTCCAAATGGAGAGTTCATCATAGCGAAGGGTGGACAGCAGGCAGCTACGCTGGGCAAGCACAACGGAAGCGTACTCAGAATATCCACAGATGGACGTCAAGCGACCGTTATTGCGTATGGTCTACGGCAACCGAATATCGGCGTCAACGTTCGTACAGGATTGGTCACTTCCAGTGATCAGCAGGGGCAGTACATTCCCAGCACGCCTTTGCACATAATTCGCGACCGCCAGTTTTACGGCTACCTTTCTAAAGGTCTCCACGAACGGGAAAAGTACCCCGAGCCAATCGCCGATCCTTTAACCTGGATTCCTCATTCGGTTAACGCTTCCGCCACCTCCCAGGTCTGGCTTTTCGGAGCTCGCATGGGTGCTCTCAACGATAGTCTTGTCCATATCGGATTCAATCGTGCAGAACTCTTTCAAGTACTGCTGAATGATCGCGGTCCACAACCTCAAGCATCCGTTATTAGCATCACCTCTGAAATCGAATTCCCTCCCTTGCACGGGTCCATAAATCCCCTCGATGGACAGCTTTACATGGCGGGATTCCAAATTAGCGGCTGGGGAAATAACCGCGAACGACTGACCGGGCTCGGACGCGTACGTTACACAGGTAAAACCAACGCCTTGCCCACCGAAATATCGCCCCTAAAAAATGGCGTATTGCTGCGATTCGATGTCGAGCTCGATCCCGCTCTGGCAAACGATCCTGAAAGTTATTCTATGGCTTCCTGGGCCTATAAGCGCACCTATCGGTATGGGTCTGCCCAATACAAGTATAATGGCGAAACGGGTATTGATTGGATCACGCCGAGCAGCGCATATCTATCCAAAGATAAAAGAGCGGTATTCATTGCAGCGCCCGACCTTCGAAAAACTATGCAGCTCCGGATAGGATGGGCTTTAGCCAGTGTAGACGGAAAGCCCGTCGAAAACAACGCCTACACCACCCCCTACTATTTGCCTCAATTCGATCCTGTATCCGAAGGTTTCGGACGCATAGAAATCGACCTGACTCCAAGGGCAAAGTCGCTACCGGAAACGACGCCTATCTCAATCGAAGAAGGTCGTCGCGTCTATAACATGATGGGATGCGTCGCCTGCCACTCAACTGATGGATCTCACGTGCCCAAGGTCGGACCCACCTGGAAGGATCTGTACGGCAAGGAGCAAACGGTCATTATCGACGGAAAAAGTCAAACGATAACCTCCGACAAAGCTTACCTTCGAGAATCGATCGTCGACCCCACAGCTAAAGTGGTCAAAGGCTTTGACAAAGGCGAATGGGCCATGCCCAGCTACGCCGGCGTACTGACAGATGAGCAAATCGAATCACTGATTCTGTTTATGAAGTCGTTATGAAAAGCTGGCCACTCGTATACAAATTTGTAAGAGCCGCTTAAAACCGCGATAAACAGAGCCTCAATCCTTAGCGGCACAAAGCCGCTATCGCTTCACTTTCTATTCAGAATCGAAATATCGAACTCAACTTCAAAGTCGTATCCATTTGCTTCCGGACGAAACCGGTTACTTCGTCGAGATAGCTTTGGTTTATCACCAAAAAGACACGGGCACCGGGACGGTATTCCCATATCAAACGACTGTTGATCCCCAAGGTGTCGGAAACATTGTCGTACTGAGCCACCGTCGACCAAGTCAAGTCGGGAGTAAAATTGACCAAGGTCGTCAAGGAGGCCAGTTTGATATTGAAGTCTCCGGCAGACAGTTCTACGTCCTGATCAGAATAGCTCAGTTCGGCCCCAAAATGCTTTGACGGCAAATAAACCAATTCCGATGTATTCTCCATACGGGTACCGTCGTAGAAATTCCCAAAAGAATAGTCATGCTGGAACCGTAGTTTGCGTCGCGATGAAGTTTTTAAAGCAAAGATTCCTCGAGTCCATGAGTAGTCTTGGACCGAAATGAAAACGTCATCGTCGTCGCCCGCAACGTTGTAGATCCTAAAATCATCCACCGGAGCATCAGTGGAGCTTTCGATCTCCATCAAAAACGTGTCCCCAGACTCGAACAGCAATTGCAACGGTGTGAAGAGGTGCTTCGAGGACTGTCGCTGATTAGATAAATCCGTTATGTATTCCCCCTCGTAGGTGTAATACATCTGCCGCAGCCAGTCTTTGGAATCGATATACGGCTTATGGACCAATCTTGTGTAGTACCGCCGGACTCCCGTTCGTGGGGCGAAGCCCGTGGCCGGATTGAAATCGTCGTCCACGTGCATGAGGGCGACTTCAATATCGAACTCGTCAGCCGGAAGAACAGCGTTCGCACCGAACACCGGGGCCAGGCCACCCTCGAAGTTCGGATGGCCCGATTCGGTGGCCACGGCGAAGCCATTCAGCTCTAGGCGATAGTTGTTAAGAAAAGTGTTGGTTAGATACTGGATATCCGTTCCCAAAAGCAAATTTTCGTATTCAGAATTAGGATCTCCATGAGTAAATAAAGCTCCGATGGTTGATTGATCGAAGATCTCGCGCGTGACGCGCCCAACGAGTATGTTCTGGCTATCCATATCCCCATTGGCATCGACCACGGCGTCAATTACCCCAACATCGAAATC
>DKNL01000219.1 GCA_002474325.1 Opitutales bacterium UBA7389 | reverse complement strand
TGTTGTTCTCGGATTCCTGTTCGTCTGAGTTTTGCTCTTGCTGCTGCTCTTGGTTCTCTTGTTGCGGTGGCTCTTCAAGTAGCTTTTCTAATTCTGTCCGGAGATTACTCCAATCCGCGTGCATCGGAGTGATTGCCTCTCCAGCATCTACTGCATGGATCCCGTCCCAAATCGAAGGATCGGGAATCCTTTGGCCTTGCTGCAGTGCCGTTTGTCCGATTCGCAAGGTCATCTTGGCTAATTGCTCCAAGTCGGCAGGTTCTCGCGATGGCTTTTCCGCAATAGACGCTATAACCTCTCCGATTGTAGGTCCTTCGGGTTCGCGATTATCAGTTGCTAGCGGGGGTGGTGAACCCAGTTGAGCTAGGGATAGAGGGGAAACGGCGATGCAGCCGAATGACAAGATCAGCAGAAATCCGCTTCTAGTCCTTGAATATCTGAGTACGGGAATCATCTCGCTACCGCTTTTCGTTGTTGAATGAGCCTTGGTTTAGGAGTGAAGGGAAATTCTCGATACAAGGAAATCAAAATCAGTAGCAATCCCGAAGCTAGGAAGATCTGATACCTCTCGATGTGAACGGATTGAGATAGGCTTCCGGTTTCGCCGATCGCTCCTCGCTTAACCGTTTCTTCGATCAATGTGGCGAGATCGACCCATACGTTAGCTTCGCGAAATACGCCACCTGTTTGACTGGCTAGTGACTTCAAAGTCTCTGCTTCCAATTGCGTAAGAACCACGGCCCCAGCTGAATCTTTGTGGTAGCCTCCTTGTCCATCAGGAATGAGACCCCCTTCGGTGGTTCCGAATCCCAAGCAAATGGCCCGAGCGTTTTGGGCCTTGAGGGCCTCTACATGCTGGGACCAGGAATTGTCCAGACTCTCGCCATCGCTTATTACGATCAGAAAGCGATCCGCTCGGCTATCCGATTGCTTGAACGAGTCCAGAACCGTTTCCAGCATGGCATCGTAGTTGGTGCCGCCTTGAGGGATGAAATCCGGATTCAGGTCTTTAAGAAAGCCTCTTAGGATCTGGTAGTCAGGACTCATTGGGCTCTGCAGAAAAGCCGTTCCCGCAAAAACGACTAAGCCGACACTTTCGCCTTGGAGATTGTCTAGCAGGCTTTCCACTACGAGTTTAGCCCGCTCAAGCCGGTTGGGCTTAATGTCTTCGGCTAGCATACTTTTCGACAGATCCATGGCGATAATCACTTCGCGAGAACGCTGAAATACTTCAGTATAGACTTCTCCCCAACGTGGACGGGCGAGGGCGACAATGACAAACGCCAACCCGATTAGAAAGAGCCACTTTGAAGGTTGGGCCAGGCGAAACTCAACTTCGGCGACGCCAGCAAAAGTGGCCCGGACGTGCTTGGCTTTTGGCAATCGCATGGATGCGGATGCCCTTTTTTTGAATACTAGGATCCAAAGCATACAGACAAATGGAGCAATGAGTCCGAACAGGAAGAGCTCTTGTCCGAATGTCATCCGAGGTCCTCCTTTCGGTTTAGTGCGCCAATTCCTAGAGAGATGAAGAGCATGGCGCTCGCCGCTACGGAAAAGTAGGGAAATAGTTCTGTGGTAATGCTGTATTGGTGGGATTCGAATTCGATTTTGCTCTCCTGGTCGATCGAGTCGAACGCCGCTTTTATCGTATTAGAATTGTCGGCCCGATGGAATTCCCCTGCAGTAATGCGGGCGATTTCTTTCAATGTGGACTCGTCCGTTTGCGAGGGCACGCGGACTGTGCCGATGCGTTCCCCCTTGGCATTCAATCGGGGCATAGAGACGATTCCGTCGCGTCCCGCTCCGATTGTGTAGACGCGAATCGTGTTTTCCGATGCCAGCTCGGCCGCGGCTATGGGTTCGATGGATCCAGCCGTGTTGGAGCCATCGGTTAGCAAGATGGCAAAGGCCCCCTCGCGTTCGCCAGAGCGTTCCTTAGCTCCTTCTTGTAGTCGAGAAATGGCTACGCCTATAGCATCGCCGATAGCCGTTCCGTCTTCAATTAGCCCAATGGAAAGCCGACTGGTTTGCCTAGAGAGCCAGTTGTGATCGAAAGTCAAGGGGGCGACGGTATACGCTCGACCGGCGAAGGCGACTAGTCCGATGCGATCGTTTTCCCTTTTATTTATAAAGGCGCTGAGGACGGGTTTTACCGCTTGAAGCCGGTTTATTCGTTTCATCCCGTCCCTGTAGTCCTCGTAGAGCATAGAACTGGAAAGGTCGAGAACGAGCATGATATCATAGCCTTTACTTTTCGTCTGGCGTTCGAAGTCGAATACTTGCGGGCGGGCTAGCGAAAAGATGATCAGAGCGGCGCCCATAAAAGCGAAAAATGAGGCCATTCTGGATCCGCCCGCGAAAAGAGACCTGCGCCATTCGCCAGCGAATGGCATGACCAAGGCAGCGGATGCTCGGCGATTGCGAAGGGTGGCAATCAGGGGAAGCGCGAGCAAGGCGAGAAGCCACCAGGGATCCACGAGATTGAATGCGTCCATAGGGAAGAAATATCAGCTGCGTCCATAACGGAGAGTTCGCTTATGAAATAGCCTGACTATGGCATCGAGAGCGTCTTCTCCTGCTTTTAGGGTTAAGCGATCAGAATCGACGGGAAAAAGTTCCCGGAAATCTTTGTCGCGTTCGAGCTTCCATTTTTCGTGGGCGGCTCGCTGAGAGCTCGATTTACCGCTTAGATTGAATAATTGTCCTGAAACGGGATCAAAGACGGATTGCTCGCCGTTTTTCGGGAGTTCCCTTTCCCATGGATCCTCGATCCGAAGGCCGACTGGCTGATAGCGCTTTTTGAGGGCATTCCAGCCTTCCGTTTTTCCGCGAGCCGGAAAATCGCTCAGCCAGACGAACACGCTATGTCGAGGCGCTGCTCTAAGAAGATATTTCCAAGGGACTTGGGCTTCTTGGGGTCCGAAGGTGTTGGGGGGTGGTTTGCCCAGTAGAGTGGCTGCCGTGTGCATGACGCGTCCACGTCCTGAAGCACTTTTCGTGAATTGATATCCTTCGGGAGAAGCGTAGATTAGCGATACTCGGTCCCCATTCACGGCACTCAGTAGCATGAGTAGGCTAGAAAGTTCCAACAGGGCTTCGCGTTTGGAACGCTCTCCAGATCCGAATTGGAGGGAAGGCCGATCTTCGAAAAGGAGGAGCAAGGTAACTTCCCGCTCCTCAACATAGCGTTTTACGTAGGGATCGCCAAGCCGGGCGGTCACGTTCCAATCGATATCTCTGACATCGTCGCCGTATTCGTACCTTACAACTTGGTCGAACTCCATGCCTTTCCCGCGAAAGGAAGACTTGTATTCACCACTGAGAACGCTTTCCACTGCATGCCTGACTCGCCATTCCAGCTTACGAAGCATTGCTAGAGAAGCCGAAAGATTTTCGAAAGTATTCGAAATCTTATGATCCG
>DKNL01000261.1 GCA_002474325.1 Opitutales bacterium UBA7389 | reverse complement strand
AAAAGCGTTTTAGTACGTATTATAACGGACGGTGTGTTAAATATGCCGTAACTGAATTGAATATCTGCTAGGGCGAGTATTGTACAGACATCATAGGGTATTTACCACACGCCTTGATATATCCGCTTCCCCATTTTGCGATAGCGGTGCCATAATTACGGGAAAAATTGCTCGCGACCCCCGGGGGAATAACCTTCCTGTGAATTGGAATGGCAAGTTTTCGCACATACTTAGTATTGGGAAGGGTTTCCAATCTCTCGACCGTATGGTCGAATTGCCTGTGCGCGTGGCTGATTTCTGGGGGAGGGCCATGGGGGACTTTCGCAGCGATGCTAGTGGGATCTAGCTGCCTTTATGTCGCTGGCATGTGTTTGAACGATTACTGTGATGCTGGATTTGATGCTGAACATCGGCAGGAAAGGCCTATCCCCTCCCACCAGATTGATCGCTCAAATGTCTTGCGAATCGCCATAGGTCTCTTGGTAGCGGGGTTCGTTTTGGTGGCTTGGCTGAGCGATGAAACCCTGGTTTTCTCCTTGTTGCTCGTTTTTTTAATTGTTGCTTACAACCTAGTCCATAAGCGCACCGTTATAGGTGTACCGTTGATGGCAGGCTGCCGAATGGGACTCTTTTTGCTGGCTGGGTCGGCTGCTGAATCTGGTCTCTGCGATGCAAGCGTTTGGGCGGGATTTTTGGCGTTCGTCTATGTTCTAGGCGTTACGGAGCTGGCTCGAAATGAATCGACGACCAATCGAATTTCTCTTTTCGGAATCGCTTCGATGGCAATTTCTCTACTCCTGGTTGTGGGTATGGGTATTTTAGGGGAGTACACCTTGGGCTCGATTCTGCCCCTGTTTTGCTTGGCCGCTTGGATCTTTTACGCTTTCCGGAAGGCTAACAGCGAAGGAAGACTTGTTGTAGGAAAAACTATCGGTCCCTTATTGGCGGGAATTTGTCTGGTAGACTGTGCTGTTATTAGCACTATGCATGCGTTTTCGATTTCAACGCTAGTTGCGTTTGTTGCGTTTTTCATAGTGGCCTTAATCGCGCAGCGGCATATACCGGCCTCTTGAATCGCTTCTCTATGTCCTATTTTCCTCATTTTGAGTACCCTATTCGAATTCCGTATTTGCTCCGCGTGTATTTCACAGAGGGAGCGTTTGATATCGGAAATCCGCTTTTCAGGGACTTGGCCTGTACTCGGGAAAGCGGAAATCGTCGCAAGGTTTTGATATACGTTGATGAGGCGGTAAGCACGGCGATGCCCGATCTGCGAAACAGTGTGGTCAAGTATTTTGATCACTACAGCGAGGAGCTTCGCCTGATGGGATTCGAAACTCTGAAAGGAGGCGAAGCTCTTAAGAATGATGCCTCTTGTTTGGATCGTCTTTACGAAGACATTGAAAGGCTAAGGATTTGCCGCCACAGCTATTTGGTCGGGATCGGAGGTGGGGCCTTGCTCGATGTCGTAGGCTTCGCCGCGGCCACCGCTCATCGGGGTATTCGGCACTTCCGGTTTCCAACGACAACGCTTGGACAGGCAGATGCGGGGGTTGGCGTTAAGAACGGCGTAAATTTTAACCGGAAAAAGAACTTCGTCGGAGCGTTCGCTCCGCCATTCGCGGTCATCAATGATTTCAGTTTCTTAGAGACCCTTCCGGATGCCCACTTGCGAAATGGATACATCGAAGCCATCAAAGTGGCCTTGATCAGGGATGCCTCGTTTTTCGAATGGATCGAAACGAACGTGGATGCGTTGAATCGTTTTGATCGGGATACGCTGCACGAGCTGATTCATCGTTGCTCGGAACACCATGTGGCCCACATTGCTACTTCTGGTGATCCTTTCGAGATGGGGTCAGTCAGACCTCTAGACTTCGGGCATTGGGTGGCTCATAAGTTGGAGCAACTCTCCGAGTTCGCATTGAGCCACGGAGAGGCTGTAGCGATTGGGATAGCGATCGATACGCTTTATTCGGAAGAGATGGGGTACCTCGATTCGGAAAGTTCCGAACGGATTCTGAAGCTCCTGAAGTCCCTGCAATTCCAGCTCTATGCAGATCATTTGGAGAAACGAAATGGAGGCCGCTTCCCCTGTGTACTGGATGGGTTGGAAGAGTTTCGCGAGCATCTCGGCGGGTTATTGACCATTACTTTGTTGAAGCGGATTGGCTCGCGGTTCGAGGTACATGAAATGGATACAGAAGTTGTTTTAAAGGCCATCGGGCGCCTCAAGGAGCTGAACTGAACGGCATGCGGCGAACGGCGGTACTGAATATCGTAGGACTAACCTCGTCGCTCATCGGCGAGCATACGCCCCATATGAGCTGGTTTGTGGAGCGATCTGCTGTTGCAAAAGTTAAGCCGGCTTTTCCGGCGGTTACCTGTGTAGCTCAATCAAATTTTCTTACTGGCACGCCTCCATCGCAGCATGGGGTTGTTGCCAATGGATGGTTCAATCGAGAGCATAGGGAGGTGCATTTCTGGAAGCAGTCGAACCACCTGGTACAACGGCCGAAAGTCTGGGAGGATCTGAAACAAGCTTACCCTTCGTTGACCTGTGCGAAGATGTTCTGGTGGTATAATATGTATTCATCTGTAGACTACTCGATTACCCCTAGGCCGATATATCCGGCCGACGGCCGAAAAGTCTTCGATGTTTACACACATCCGATGGGGATGCGTGAGGAAGTGAAACAGGATTTGGGCGACTTTCCGTTTTTCAACTTCTGGGGACCGAAAGCGGGAATCGATAGTTCCCGCTGGATAGCGGAGTCCGCCAAGTGGATCGAACGCAAGCAGAGCCCGACGCTAAACCTCGTTTATCTGCCACATTTGGATTATAATTTGCAGCGTTTAGGTCCTTCCCATCCGGATATCGCGCTAGACTTGGAGGCCATCGATGAAGTGGTGGGCGATTTGATAAGATTCTTCGAGGAGCGTTCGGTTCAGGTAATTTTGTTATCAGAATACGGGATCAGCGATGTCGATAGGCCGATCCATTTGAATCGCGTTTTCCGGGAGAAGGGATGGATAACGATCAAAGACGAGCTCGGTTTGGAACAGCTCGATTGTGGTGCGAGTCGGGCTTTCGCGGCGGCTGATCACCAAGTTGCTCACGTCTATGTGAATGATGAGAGTATTCGATCCCAAGTTTACGAGGTTTTGGAATCGGTCGACGGTGTAGAACGGATCCTCGACGAGAATGGAAAGCGAGAAATGAAGGTGGAGCATGAACGATCAGGAGATTTCATCGCTATAGCCGATGAACGGAGCTGGTTCACCTATTACTACTGGATGGACGATTCCGTAGCGCCCGACTTCGCTCGGTGCGTGGACATTCATAGGAAGCCCGGATACGACCCGGTTGAGCTGTTTATCGATCCGGAATTAAAGGTTCCGGCATTGAGAATAGCAGGCTTTTTGGCGAAGAAGAAATTGGGTCTCCGTGGCTTGATGGATATAATTCCCTTGGACGCGTCGCTGGTAAAGGGATCGCACGGCCGAATAT
>DKNL01000014.1 GCA_002474325.1 Opitutales bacterium UBA7389 | reverse complement strand
TCTCCGTGGATGAGGGAGTGCATCGCGCCTCGTGGATGTTTCCATCTTCCGGTCGGCATAAGCTGACGATCCCACGCGCCGGGTATTTCCAGAACGTTGTGATCGTACCAATCCTCACCACCCCAACCGCCAGGATTATGGGAAACCTTGCCTACCGATACGGTTTTGTATCCATTTTTCCGAAACCACTCTGGCATGCTGGGAGGAATCGTGGAATCGGGAGACTTCAGTCTCTCGGCACGCTGAAAAAGAGCTTGGTTGCCGTAGGAACCATACTGACCTGTCAGCATCGTGTAGCGAGAGGCACCGCAGGTAGGGGCGTTGACGTAGTGGCGATGAAAGGCTCTTCCGTTAGCGGCTAGACGATCAATATTTGGGGAGTGAATGTAGTCTACTCCGAAGGATTGCAATTCGGGTCTCAAGTCATCGACGCAAATTAAAAGAATGTTCTTTTTCTGACTAGAGCTGGATTGGGTGTAGCCGACGGCCAGAAAGCTTAACGCGATAGCGACAAGGGCTAATCGGGGAATAAAGGATAGAAATCGCATGATTACTATGCTCCCGGTAGAAACCGCAGGGTGTCAATTTTCTTCGGGGAGCACTTTAAGGAATATTTGTCTAACCGCAGAGGTCGCTCATGACGGGGAGGAATGGGAGGTTGAGATGGTAGGGCTGGCTGTCCCAGTCAGCTGGCATATTCCTGAGCCAAGCGGCTGACTGGGGACAGTCGCCCTACCTTCAAATGTCTATTTTCTGGGCCCTCTTAGGCTAGTTCAATCAACTTTCATAATCTCCCATTCGTCTTCCGGCAAGTGCAGAAAGACTGCCATTCGCGATGCTTCTTCTTCAAGAGCCTTGCCATAGGCCTTCGATCTAGGAGCTTTGTGGAGGTATCCGGTTTGCAGTTTTAATCTGTCGTTCATGACACTGGCATTTACCCAGCCAATGATTTCGTCTCGCCAGAGGAGGGGTAGGGCGTAGTAGCCGCGTTCGCGCTTGGCGGCAGGGATGTAGGCTTCGAATCGGTAAGTCCAATTCCAGAGGTGTTCGAACCGATCTCGGTCGCGGACAAGTGGATCGAAGGGAGCCAGGAATCGGACCCGATCGGCCGGCTCATCTAGTCCGATTTTCGTATCGATCCACGTATACGGAATACCATCGATGGTTTCTTGTCGGAAACCGTTGGATTCCAGAACTTTGTCGAGGAGAGCCTTACGTCTTGAAAGCGTGGGTACTATATGTTTAAGACAATTGAGAGCTCGGTAGAGTGTCTTCTTGTCGACGGGACAATGAAATCTAGCTATCACTAGGGCTAGAGCGTGAAAGCGCTTTTCTGGAGATTGTTCGCGTGTTGGTTCCGCTACTCGTTGATAAAGGCGCACGCCCTTTCTCCTGCCAGCGATGCGGAGATGACCATAGTGATGCAGCTTCTCCAGAGCCCTTTTGGTGGCTTTGGAAAAACCCCCCCAGCCATTCCGAGTTCGTTTGGATCCGAAAGTCACTTCCAGTTCTTGCGGATGAACGGATCCACTTTCATCCATGTACTCGAGCACTTCTTCCTCGAGTTTGGATAGGCGATAGAACTCTCTTGGGTGAAGTAGTGATGATAGAGAATGTGGAAGAAATCCGTAGGCGAAAAGAAAATCTTCATCGACATTAATATTTGGATACATAATTTCCAAATCAATTGATCGGTATTTCTTGACTCGATGCCTCAGGATTAAGTCCTGTGCCCTGGCAGGACTGCGAATCGGATCAGCCTGCAAGAACCCGAGCTTCTCTATTGCTCTTTTCAAAGTGGTTGGTGGAAAGAGTGTATTCGCAATGGCGACCTTTCGAAGCGTTTGGAAATCGGATATCGGCATTGGATACTCTTCAAATTGCAAAATCCACTTTGAAGCAAGGAAGTAAACCTCGGAGGGCGTGAGTCTTGGAGATTCATGATTGGTTCTCAATTTTAGAGAGAGTCCAGTACGCCCAAAATTTTTAGGGTCGCCGCTTGTTTAGACCGCGTAATCAGATTATCATATGCCTCTGCATTCGCCTTAAGCGACGCCCTCACAAGGAAACCCCAATACGATTCACTTATTGGTAATATTCCAAGGTAACGTGAAGAGCTGCACTCTTACGATTGCTTCGGAGGTTGCACGAAACGCGTGGGTGCATTGGCCGTTGCGAGTGAAAAACTTGGCCTTTTGGAGGTCGCACGCTAACTAAAACACCTCGAGGTATTTGTAAAACCCACGCCGTGAGCTTAAAGGCGATCTTTCAAGATTAGCGCAGGTGCCCAGCCTGCGTAGAGAAATTGTGAAGGCAGGCCAGTCTCCACTCTTCGAACTACGCACGGTGTGGCGAGAAGCCTATACTACGATTTAAGCTTGCGTGAGCATTCTTTGGGAATTTGTTGCTAGATTTTGTCGTATTGAATGGCTAGCATCTTAGGGTTTCCGTGTCTGGAGGAAATATTTAAATTATGAAGAAGCTATTGGTAATCGTTTTCTGCATCGTTATTGCGGGGATGGTTCTGCTACTGGTTTTCTCCAAGTTCATCGGTTCTGGAATAAAGGCAGGCGTTGAGACATTTGGACCGGAGGTAACTCAGACTCCGATCACACTAAAATCAGTCGATCTGTCGGTATTCTCTGGTAGCGGTGCGATATCAGGGCTGGTAGTTGGCAATCCGGAGGGATATAATACCCCGCACGTGATCAAACTCGAGAGGTTCAGCATGAAGCTGCAACCCATGTCGGTTTTTTCTGACAAGATCGTAATCAACGAAATCATTATCGAAGGACCAGAGTTCATATTTGAAACGGGCGTGGGTCTGGCTAAAAGCAATATTGGAACGATTCTAGCGAATATCGAGGAGTTTACTGGTCCGAGCGATGCTGAGCCGGAAGAAGAGGAATCCGGCTCTTTGAAAAATGTGCAGATCGATTTGCTTCGCATAACCGGAGGGAACGTAAAAGTTTCTAATAAGCTGCTAGGTGGCCATGCATTAACGGTTCCCTTGCGAGATATCGAATTGACGGATATTGGAGCCAACGACGACGGCACTACTTTTGGCGAATCCATAAAGATTGTTTTCCAAGCGATCAATCAGGGAATAGTTCCTCTGTGAGCAGTTCGGGCAAGGTTGTCGGTGATCATCTCAAGAGTATGCAAGAAGCGACTCAGAAAGGTGTCGACGGTTTGCTTAAAGGCTTGAAGGAGAAGCTCGACAAAAAAGAGAACTAGCATTGGAGAATAACACAGGTATCCTGACTGTTTGCGGAGGTTGAGAAAACAGGCCAATCGTCGTTCGTGTCTACAATTTCGAATAAGCTGAAAATCGCTACTTTCGATTCCAGCGACGCTGGGTTTTCTTAAGCTGTACAGGCATAGTTTTTATTAGGCAGCCCATTACGCATGGTTGATCTCTAAGGGCCTTCCACTCCTCGCTGTTGACGCGCCATTTCAAGGAGGAGGCTGTGGGGGCGGTAGTGATGGTGTCGTCATCCATTTTGAAAGCGATATCGCTGGTTGTGCTCCCGCGAGATTGGTCTAAGGCTTCTCGATACTGATAGAAGAATGGTTCTGTGTCGGCCTTGTAATCGAGAATCCAAGTAATATGTTTGATCTGATCGGGTAAATAGCACTCAAGCGGATAGGCTTCTGTGGCGCTTAGTCGAACTCCTTCTTCATTCCTGAACACATTGCCTTTCACGATGACGAGTTTCTCATTGGCAAGGTTCTGTCCGTACTCTTCGAAAGCATCGGCGTAGCAATTCAAAGCAACGCTTCCTTGTTTGGTGCCAACATTGAAAAGGGCCCACATTCGGTTATCCCGTCGCGAGAGTTTCTTGGTTACACTAGAAGCGACCCCACAAATTTGGAACTCTATGCGGTCGCCCAGATCATCGACTTTTTCCACGTCGAAATTGGTGAGGGCCTCCGCAAGTCCCTTGTATTCATCGAGCGGATGCCCAGAGACGTAAAAGCCGAGAAGCTCTTTTTCGTAGGTGAGCATTTCGTGCTGGGGAAATTGCTTGCTCATATCGATTTTGTGACTCGCCCCGTTGGCTCCATTACCATTGCTGTCGTCATTGTCTAACTCAAATATATCGAAGAATGAGTTTTGGCCGGCCTCGCGATCCCGCTGCTGAGCGGCGGCGAAGTTGATAGCCTCTTCTAGTCGATGGTAGATCGCTCCGCGAGGCTCCAGTGAAAAGTCGAAAGCCCCTGTCTTGACCAGGCATTCGATCACCCGTCGATTGACTGATTTGGAATCCATACGCTCTAGGAAATTGTCGAAATTCTCGAAATTCTCATTGGCTTCCCGCTCTTCGATGATTTTGAGAGCAGCTGAGTCGCCAACCCCTTTAATAGCTCCCATTCCGAATCGGATCGAGCCGGGCCGTCCAGCCGCTTTGTCCTCTGGATCGTCTACCACAGGCGTGAACGACTGCCTAGACGTGTTGATGTCCGGGGAGAGTACGCGGATCCCCATAGCCTCCGCTTCGTCGATAAAGTGAGCGACCTTGTCGGCATTGCCTTGTTCGCTGGAAAGAATGGCCGCCATGAATTCTACTGGGTAGTTGGCCTTTAAATACGCAGTCCGATAGGAGAGCATGGCGTAGGCAGCAGAGTGGGACTTGTTAAAGCCGTAGGCTGCGAATTTCTCAAGGATGCCGAAAATTCCCAGAGCCATTTTTCGGCTCATTCTGTGAGCCTTGTCGGCTCCCTGAACGAATACCTCTTTTTGGGCTTCCATCACGGATGCGATTTTTTTACCCATAGCTCGCCGGAGTATGTCCGCTTCGCCAAGCGTATAGCCAGCGATGATACGAGCAGCTTCCATAACCTGCTCTTGATAAACCATTACTCCATAGGTTTCGCTGACCAGATCTTTCAACAGCGGGTGGGGCACTTCGATGGTGCTGGAGTCCTTTTTCCCTTTGATAAACTGGGGAATGAATTGCATGGGACCCGGGCGATAGAGAGCGACCAACGCGATGATTTCCTCGAAGGCGGACAGGCCGATTTGCTTGCAGAGTGACTGCATGCCCGTGGATTCGAGCTGGAATACGCCAATCGTCTTCCCCTGATTGAGCAGCTCGTAGGTTTTCGGGTCGTCGAGGGCGACCTTCTCGATATCGAATTTCTCCATGCCAGGAAGGCGTCTAACGCTGGCCTCTGCATCGGAAATCACTGTCAGCGTCTTGAGACCGAGGAAGTCCATCTTTAGTAGTCCCAGATCCTCGGCGGGCCCTTTGGCGTATTGGGTGGTGAGGTCGCCTTCTTGCAAGGTTACCGGAACGAGATTATGAATAGGTTGGTCGCCGATGATGATGCCGCAGGCGTGTTTACCGGTGTTGCGTACCATGCCCTCGATGATCTTCCCTTGCTCGAAGATCTTCTTGGCGATGGGATTGCTCCTCATTTCCTCGCGGAGTTCTTTCGACTTTTCCACTGAGGCATCGAGCGAGATGTTGAGCTCGTCGGGAATCATCTTGGCTATACGGTCTGCGTCAGCAAAGGCCACATCATTGACGCGAGCGAGGTCGCGAATAATCATTTTCGCCCCGAATGTTCCGTAAGTGATAATGTTGGCGACGCTTTCCTCGCCATACTTCTCTCGGACGAAATTGACCACCTCTTCGCGTCGTCTCATGCAGAAATCGATATCGAAATCTGGTGGAGATACGCGTTCCAGATTGAGCATACGCTCGAAAAGCAGTCCGAATCGAAGCGGGTCGATGTCCGTTATTTTCAATACATAGGCTACTATGCATCCCGCTCCGGACCCGCGTCCGGGACCGACAGGAATCTTCCTGCCACGAGCGAAGTTGATGAAGTCCCAAACGATCAGGAAATAGTCGATAAAACCTGTCCCAGAAATTATGGCTAGCTGGTAGTCTAGCTGTTGACACAGAAACTCGGCGAAGTCTTCTCGCTCTGCCTCTTTGGGAACGTAAGCATTGCGGTTGTCATAGTCGACTCCGTACCGATCTAGAAGCCCGCGCTTGCAAAGCTCCAAGAGCAAGGTACCATTTGCTTTGATCTCGGCCCGTTGATCAGGATTCAGTTTACAGACTTCTTCGGAACCATTCTGTTTATTGACCTTCGTTTTTTCCACTTCGTAGATGTCGAGGATGTGGTCAAACGCGTCGGGGTCCTCTTTGAAGGATTTTAACTCCGGCGGCACCTCAAAAACGGGGTAGTGATTTTCGTCGAAAGGGATTTCCAGATCGCACATTTCCGCGAAGAGGACGGTGTTGTCTAGTGACTCGGGAACTTCCTTGAAGATCTTGTTCATCTCCTCCCGGCTCTTGAGGTAGAATTCCGTTGACGGGTATTTCATCCGGTCTGGGTCAGAGATGATCTTGCCCGTTTGGATACACAGAAGGGCGTCGTGGGGCTCGGCGTCTTCCTTATAGACGTAATGGGAATCGTTAGTGCAGATGATTTTCAGATTGAATTCCTTGGCCAACTTGATTAAACTAGGATTGATCCGCTTCTGCACGGGCATCCCGTGATCCTGCAGTTCGATGAAATAGTTTTCTCGCCCGAAGATGTCTATGAAATCAGCTGTCACTCGGCGAGCATTGGCTTCGTCGCCATAAACTAAATACTGGGCGGCGACTCCATTGATGCAGCCGCTGAGACCAATCAGGCCTTTGGAGTACTGGGCCAGTTTTTCAATATCCGTGCGTGGTCGATAGTAGACACCATTAACGTGGGCATCCGACACCAATTTGCAGAGATTCTGGTACCCTTCGAAATTTTTGGCGATAACCCCTTTGTGATGAATTTGGTACTTGGGAAAGTCCTCTGGGGGAGGAACGTAGTCCTCGGGGATGTCTCCAATGTCGTCCGTACGTTTTCGTTCGCGTTTGGGTCTTTCCGATTGCTTGTGGTCATTAACGTAATAGAGCTCGCATCCAATA
>DKNL01000288.1 GCA_002474325.1 Opitutales bacterium UBA7389 | reverse complement strand
CGACATCCTCGTATTCATTACCTGGGTTCAGCAGCTGCTCTTCAGTGATTTGCTCAAACTCGAAACTCAATCGCTTATAGTGATTGTAAACCGCCACTGACAAAACCTTCTTTGCGTGCTCCTGGCCAATCACGTAATCGTCGAGCACGGTTTTGATTTCCGATGGTTTTATCAGATTGAATACCGGAACATTCTCATCGGAAGCTTCGTCGCCATCTTCCCGTCCCAGTTCGCGATCGATTATCGTCTTGCAGACAGAGACGCAGCCATCGCAGATGTATACACCCGGTCCAGCAATCATTTTGCGAACTTCCGATTGGGACTTCCCGCAAAAGGAGCAAAGGGTCATGCGTGACGATTTAGCCATTTCAAATTTTCCAACGAACTACGTCAGTCCTTCTTGTCCGATTTCGGCTCAGGATTCATCACCTCGTCCACCAATCCGTATTCCTTAGCTTCATCGGCGCTCAAGTAAAAGTCCCGATCCGAGTCCTTTTTGATTTCCTCGGGAGACTTGCGTGTTCGCTCAGCAAGCACTTCATTAAGCTTTTCTCTCCAACGAATGATTTCCCTGGCAGCGATGGAAATGTCGCTAGCCTGGCCTGTTGCTCCGCCAGACGGCTGATGAATCATTATCCGGCTGTTCGGCAACGCGAACCGCTTCCCTTTGGTCCCCGCGGCCAGCAGAACGGTACTCATGCTCGCGGCCATCCCTATGCAATATGTCGAGACGTCGCAGCTCAGATAGTTCATTGTATCATATATCGCCATGCCACCAGTCACCACACCCCCGGGCGAATTGATATACATATGGACATCCTTTTTTGGATCATCCATTTGCAGGAAAAGCAATTGCGCTACAATGGCGCTGGCAATCTCGTCATTTATTGGAGTTCCAATAAAAATAATGCGGTCCTTGAGCAGACGGGTATAGATATCCATCGACTGCTCCCCGCGGCCTGTATTCTCGATAATATGCGGCAGATAGTATGACACGGCTTGTATTTAAATTTGGTTACTGGGAGTCTTCCGGCGAATCCGGCGTCACAACTCCCGCTTCCTGGACGCTAGATTCGTCAACTAGGAATTCAAGCGTCTTATCAAAAAGCACAGAGCGTTGAGCCGATTTCAACCGATTTTGATCTTTCTTTAGCTCTTTAACGAACTGATCGGGCTTTTGCCCGCTTTGATACGCTTGGCTAAATATAAATTGGCTCATATCCTGATCGGTCACCTCGATTTCCTCCTTTTCCGCCACGCTCTCGATCATGAGTTGAAGCTTCACTCGACTCTCCGCCTGCTTTCGCGATTGGGTATGAATATCTTCCTTTTTCTTTTCTAGATCTTCCTGAGCCACGCCCCTCTGAACATTCTCCATGACTACCTGACGCATACTGTTTTCCGTTTCCATATCCAAGAGGCTCTCCGGGAGCGGAAAGTCAACCTGGGCGAGTAGTTTTTCCGTCACCTGCCTTCTCAAGTCTGCTCGACGCTCTTGCTGTTTGCGACTCTTGATCCAACCGGAAACCCGTTCCTTTAATTCACCCAAATCCTTTACTTGCTGGGACTCAAAGAAGGCTTCATCTATCTCTGGCAGCTTCCGCTCTCGAACCTCTAGGATTTCTACAGAATAAATCGCTTTTTTGCCCTGAAGTTGCTCGACATTGAAATTCTCAGGGAATTCGACTTCCAGGTCTTGCTTATCCCCTGTTTTTAGCCCTTCCAATTGATCTCCCAAACCGGGAATCAGCCCCTGTTCACCACCAACTTCTTCCCAAGTTTGAGGCATTTTAGCATAAACTGGCTTATCCTCGACGATCTCGGCAATCGGTCGGCCACCAATGCTGCCTTCGTGAGAAAATTTCACGTAATCACCCTTCTTGGCTTCCCTCTCAACCGGAGCGAATTCCGCCTTTTCTCTCCTCATCTCTTCGATGGCTTGGTCGACATCGCTTTCCTCAACCTCTTCCGATAAGCCAGTAAGTCCCAAACCCTTGTATTCGCCCAACTCAAAATTGGGCCGTATATCAATAGTGAAGGTGAAATTGGCTTCCTGCCCCGCAACAATCTCTCCTTCTTTGATATCAATCGGATTAATCAGATCTACACCTGCCTCTTTCACGCCATCCCGATAGGCCTTCGCGGTTACCCGCTGTTTCAATTCGCCCGCGATCTCTTTGGCAAATCTCTTACGAACAACGCCTTCCGGAGCCTTCCCTGGTCGAAACCCAGGTATTTTCGCCATCCCTTTGAACTGGGAGAGCAAGCTCTTCTCTTCAGTCGCTACTTCGTCCGCATCAAGCGTGACGGCGAGCGTTTTTCTAGTATCAGTGACGTCTTGAAGGTCGATTTTCACAAAGGTAGTACAATATGCTTGGAAGCGTTTTTGGAAAAAGCCGCGGACAGTAGTAGATAAAAATCGTCTGGGTCAACGCATTTAGGAGACCCCTTCCAGCCCCTCCACGAGATACCATTCTAACGCATTATCCTGTTCTAATTTCATTTTCATCTTGAGAGCCATGGACCATAGGGACTCATTGTTGACGATGGAACCGGGGCCAGAGACAAATCGACTTCTTTTGATCGACAGTGCCTCCCAACGCCTTTGCGTATCAGCGTTCGATGCCACAAGCAGCTTGGCCACTACAGTAAATCTTGAGGATGCATCTACGGTCCTCTTTTCGTCAATCTCCGACCTCCTCTCTGAAATAGATCTACCATTGGACGAGCTAAGAGCTATCGCCTACTGCGCCGGTCCCGGATCGATGCTTGGTCTTCGCACAGCCGCCATGGGCATTCGGGCCTGGCAAACAACCGGAATTCTAGAGAAGGTTTCAATCTATTCCTTCACTAGCTTAAAGGTAGGGGCTGAACTGGTGAGCAGCCAAGAAGGAGGTGACTTCCTTTTGGTCACCGATGCCCGCCGCAATAGTTGGAATGCGATTGAGCGCAAAAGCGGAGAGATCGGAGAGGTAAAGCTGATCTCCAATGAGTCTCTGGAAGCCTACTCAGGCCGGATATACACGTTGACGAATTTCCCTTCGTGGGCCCAGCCGGCAAAACCGTTCACCCAACTCCCTTATCTGCCCGAAAACGTTTTCCGCGAACCTGGGTTCACCCGGCTTCTAAATCCCGCTCCGGACGTCGAGCTGTTAAGCCTTAGAAGCTCTGAATTCGCCAAGTGGATACCCAAAGCCCGAACTTCTGACAATTTATCCCGATGAGCCAATCCGACCCCACAACTTTTCGCTGCTGGGCCGAGATCGATCTCGCCGGACTGGAGCGGAATTTGAAGTCAATTCAATCCACGCTTCCTAAACGCATCCGATACATAGCCGTCGTCAAAGCAGACGCTTATGGGCATGGCATGCAACAAACAGTCGCCAGGCTGATGCAGGCCGGAGTGGACATGTTCGCAGTCGCCAACGTTGCCGAGGCCTCTACAATCAGGGAAATCGGAGCAGGCTGGCCTTTAATCGTCCTAGGAGCAACGCTTAAAGAAGAAGAATCACAGCTTTTCGAATACGATTTGATTCCAACTATATCAACCGTCGAAGAGCTAGAAAGACTTGATGTTCGAGCGACTCGCGAAAACGCGAATCTCAAGGCTCACATGAAAATCGATACGGGCATGGGGCGACTAGGCATTTGGCACGAATATGCCAATGAGCTCTTCCAGGCTTTCAGGGACGCTTCTCGAGTAAGCCTCCACGGAATCTACACGCACCTCGCGAGCGCGGACGACGATCCTGAATTTACGCGTCGACAAAGGAAAATATTCATCGAAACGATTGCCCGAGCCGATTGGCTGCCGGTCGAAAGTTTGCTGATACACGCTGACAACAGCGCCGGGATATCCACATTCGCGCCCGACAGCATCTACAACGCGGCTCGAATCGGCCTATTGCAATTCGGGATCCGCCCTTATCCCGAATCCATGCTCGGCAACGCGGAAACAACGCCAATTTTCGAATTCAAATCCCGTGTTGGAATTACAAAAACGCTGCCGAAAGGAGCTAGTATTAGTTATGGTAGGACACATATCCTGGAACGGGAAAGCCGCATTGCCATCGTTTGCGCGGGATACGGAGACGGTGTTCCTCTGCAACTGAGCAATCGTGGAGAAGTGATTATCCACGGGCAACGCTGTCCAATTCTGGGCAGAGTCACCATGGATCAAACGATTGTAGACGTAACCGAGATCGATCAGACCGTCGCTAGCGGAGACGTGGTCACGATAATTGGTCGCCAGGGCGACTCGGAAATACGTTTGGAGGAATTTAGCGAATGGGCCGACTCCATTTCGTGGGAAGTGCTCTGCTCGGTGACCAAGCGAGTTCCACGAATCTACAGAACAGCGATTCAGTCCGGTTGAGTTGAGAATGCACGAGTCCACAATCGATTGTTTACACGGCTCCGCTAAGGACTAAGGGTTAGAACGATGGCCGATTTGCACGATGAGATTGTTTTTATCTGCACAGCAAATACCTGCCGCAGCCCTATGTCGGCTGGGCTCTTCCGGCATGCCCTAGAAGCCCAGCCCGAGCCTTTGCGGTCGCTGAAGGTATCATCCGCAGGCGTATCCGTCTTCGATCGGCAACCAGCTAACCCCAATTCAATTCGAGCTATGGCCAAAGTCGGCGTGGATATTCAGGATCATCGCAGCCAAGGGCTTTCGAGTTCCATGGCCGAATCCGCGTTGGCTTTTTTTGGAATGACCGATTCGCACCTAGCCTTACTATCGCTTCAGATAGAACCGGCACCATCCAACTTATTCTTGATGCGGGAATTCATCGGAGAGGGAGCCAGCATCGCAATTCCCGATCCGTTCGGCATGGATCTATCTGCCTACGAAGCCTGTCGAGACAGCATGGTAGAGGCGATCCCGTCGCTTATTCGCGTGGTGGAAAAGCTTTACGAAGCTCAGTTGGACTCGAGATCTGACGATAGATAGAACGATTCGATTTCTACAGAATCATTCGAATTCTACCAATGAAACGATCCTTGTCCGAAAATCTCCGCCGTTCTCTTGGCGACCATAAGTCTCCCAGCGTCAGCCTTAAAACGATTGTAGACAACGTCGAGGAGCAAGGCTTCGGACTCTTGCTGATGGTTCTGTCTCTTCCGAGCGCCCTACCTATTCCTGCAGCAGGGTACTCGACACCTTTCGGGATTCTTTTTATCGCTCTCGGACTACAAATGCTGGCAGGCCGACATCGGCCTTGGCTTCCCAAATGGGCCTCCAAGAAGAATCTCTCAAGGGATTTCGCGGAAAAAGCGATTGGGGGAGCCGCTCGCTGGCTGACTAGAATCGAAAAACTGGTTCATCCTCGTCTCAAATGGATCAGCAGTCCATTCGGATCCCGTTTCATGAGTTTCGTTGTTGTGGTGATGGCGATCTTGATGACGCTTCCAATCCCCACAACCAATACCTTCCCCGCAGCTGTCATCTTTCTTATTGGGGTAGGTCTCTCCGAGGAGGATGGGCTATTTTGCATGGTGGCTACCGCTCTTGGCGTAGCAGCCATCGCCCTATACGCCTCAGTAATCTACACATTGATAACTCAGGGCATGGAGGGAGTTGAAGGCCTAAAAGAATGGGTCAAGAATCTATTCTAGACGCAGCCCGAGTAGGGGGGCGAATCAGCTGAATACAGCTAGGTCCCTGTTGTGGACTCGAGCTTTTCGAGAAAGGTTTCAGGCTCCCAGGCACTCTTATCCGAACGCATCAGGATTTCGCCATTCTGGTCGATCAGCAAGGTAGCGAGACTATGCATTATCGTATCCACTTTTTCGATGGCCGTAACTCCGTAAGATCTAAGTAGATTAAGAACCGCAGGCTTAGGCCCTGTAACGAAATAGAAATCGTCCCCTTCAATGCCATAAGCTTTGGCATATTGTCGAAGCACGCCTGGCGTATCGAACTCCGGATCCATGGAGACTGAAACGAAATTCACAGGTAAATCCGCTTCCTTCGCCAGCTTCTGCAACTGCCCCATCTTGGAAGTCGACAGTGGGCACATATTCGCGTCCGGGCAGCGCGTGAAAATGAAGTTCATGACCAGAGACCTGCCTAGTAAATCGTCCGATGTTACGATATTCCCGCGGTGGTCTAGCAGGGCGAAATCCGCCGATTCGTCCCCCTCGCCTAGATACCTTCCGAGTGGCAATTCTCTAAGCCGTTTTTGTAACCGTTCGTTGTATTTCTTTAAGTCGCTTGCGTCCTCCTCGCTCAATGGCCATATTCGCATCAACTGAAATCCACCCTCTTCGTCCCGAACCATACGAGCCTTAATACGCTGTCCGACTTTGGCGTTCTGCAAATCACCTTCCGAAACGCTGAAATCCATAATCATGGCCGGCATGAAGCCCGGAATATCCTCGTGAGCGACTTTCAGCAACGAATTCGCTTCGTCGATCAACTTGATCTCGCCCACTAGTAAATAGCCTTCTTCATCGCCCGCTCCCAACTCCAAATTCTGCTCGTTTTGGCTGCACCCCAATAGCAACAGGAGAAAAAAAACTGGGCCGTAAAAGCACTTAAGAATAACATTCGCGCCGCTTATATGTTCAGGAAACCTCTTCATAGACTGGATATTAGATAAAGAACTCTTAGTAAAATAATGCAATTCTCAATGAAATGAAGAGACAATCAGAAGCGAAACCTGGAACCACCTATAAGCCAATATTGTTTTGGTTCAGTTTCGGAACCTTGGTTTGGATCGCGTTTTTGCTCTATGCCGGTGGCTTCACCACCAGCATACGGGCGGGTATGGCCTTTCTCGATTGGCCCCTTTCGAACGGATCCATAAACCCAGAAGGCTGGCTTGAAAATGAAGACATGATGGCAGAGCACAGCCACCGTCTTCTCGGCGCCGTGATGGGGCTTCTATCGATTGGACTCTGCGCGACCGCCTACATGACAAACGGGTCCCAACAACTTAAA
>DKNL01000024.1 GCA_002474325.1 Opitutales bacterium UBA7389 | reverse complement strand
TCAGGATTCGCGCCTCGTTCCAGAAGTTCCACAGCCAAATCGTAGTGGCCATTTTCAACCGCCAAAAGAAGCGGGCTCGTCCCAGCTACCGGCGTCTTTTTCTGGGTTCGCTTCGGCTCTGTCACCAAATTGACATCTACACCCGCATCCAAAAATGAATGGACGATGTCGCGATGTCCTTCTCGAACTGCAAATAGAAATGGCGTGTATCCAGATTCTAGTGGGGTTTGATAATCCGCCCCGGACTTCAATAGTAGTTTAACGACAGCGGCGTGCCCTTCATGGGATGCCCACATGATTGCCGTTTGCCCGTTGCGTTCCGTAGCATCCAAATCGGCTCCAGCTTTTATCAAGGCACTAACCGTATCTATCTTTCCGGTACGAGCTGCGGTCATAAGGGCTGATTCTCCACCATTGATTGCGGTATTCGGATCAACATCCTCCGAAAGCAGGAGCTTCACGATCGACTCGTTTCCATTTAAGCAGGCCAAATAGAGCGGGGAAATACCGTAGCGATTGCGGGCGTTCACATTAGCCCCGAGATCAAGCAGCCGCCCTGCCAATTCCGTTTCATCGTGATAGCAGGCCCAATGGAGGGCTGTCATTCCGTCGACCTGAGAAGCATTTAGATCCGCTCTCGCTGTGAAAGCTGCTTCAATCTGTTCGGCCTGGTTAGCTTCGCACGCATCAGTCAAACGCGTATCTACAGCATGAATCAATACGCCTGGGCAGGCCCAAGCGAATAGAAAGCTCTTGATGATTCCTGAGGACCGAAACGCTTTCACATATAAGAGCAGCTCCGTAATTCCTGAATCGCTACACGGATAGCGGCTGAAATAGCTCGTCGATCATTCCCGTGCTGTCTCCGAAAGAGTCAATTTCAACCCCCACTTTATCTAACAAAGTGAGATGCAGGTTCGCCAGCGGCGTAGGCTTGTCGTAGCGGATATGGCGGTTGCCCTTCATGCCACCTGAAGATCCACCTGCGACGATGATCGGCAGATTCGTATGGTCGTGCACATTCGGATTGCCGATTCCGCTACCATACAAGATGAGCGAATTATCGAGCAGCGATCCGTTGCCCTCTGGCGTGTTCTTGAGCTTTTCCAGATATTCAGCGTATAAGGACACGTGGAAAGCGTTGATCTTGGACATGCGGGCGATCTTATCTGGGTCGTCCCCATGGTGTGACAAGGGGTGATGCGGATCCGGAACGCCAATTTCGGGATACGAGCGATTACTCGTTTCCCGAGCGATTTGAAAAGTGGCAATCCGCGTGATGTCCCCCTGATAGGCCAACAACTGCAAATCGAACATGAGGCGGGCGTGATCCGCATAGGAAGCCGGCACTCCGACGGGACGATCCAAGTCAGGCAATGGATTGTCTTTCCAGTCTGATTCCGCTTTCTGAATACGCCGCTCCACTTCGCGGATCGCATCCAGGTAATCGGTAACCTTCGCCTGGTCTGACGGCCCCAAATCCCGCTTCATGCGGTTCATGTCCGCTACGATGGAATCGAGAAGACTGGCCCGCTTTTTGAGAGCCTCCCGACGCTCCTCGCGCGTTCCACCGTCACCAAATAGATTCTCGAAGACGATCCGCGGATGGGCTTCTGCCGGGAGCGGCGTCGTGGGCGATGACCAAGAAAGGTTGTTTTGGTAAACGCAGGCATATCCGTTGTCGCATTGCCCCACGATTTGCATAATATCCATCGCCAGTTCTAGGGATGGGAGTTGTGTATCCTGGCCGATTTGTTTGGCAGCCACCTGGTCGGCAGTCGTTCCAAGATAGTAGTCAGAACTTTCGGTCGGCTTGGCTCTAGCTGCACTGAGAAATGAGGAATTGGAAGTCGCGTGCGAACCGGGGTAAGCGGGTCGCAACTCCATGTTGGTGAAAACGGTCAGGTCGTTCTTCACCTCTTTAAGCGAGTCTAGGATGGGCGAAAGCTTATAGAGGGTCTTCTCGCTTCGCGGCGTCCAGCGGGACTGATCGCAGCCCATCGGCATGAAAACGTAGCCTAGTCGCTTGGGTCCCATCGCCGGGGTCTTCGACAAAGCTGTGGCTGCCGGAACCATGGCGTCGAGCAGCGGTAATGCGAATGTCGCCCCCACTCCTCTAATAAAGGTTCTTCTTGGGATAAATTTTTTCTTTATATACTGCATATCAATGCGTTACATTTATTTCCTGGCGTAAGAAAATTCGGTTTGCTCTTTTTCTCTCATTTGAAACGGCACACTTCCGACGATTCCAACCACTAGTGAAGAAAATCGGTAGTCATCAGCCCGCCCTTTACGAATAATTTCCCTGATAGCTGGAGCATCGTTGGCGACAACACCCCTGCCGACTGCAAATGTAAGCAATTTTTCGGTCAGAGATCGAACAAAAAGTTCCGGGCGATCTAGGAGTCCAGCCTCCAAATTATTTACCCCTTTGAACTCGCTCCCGTCCGGAAGCCCACCATTAGCATCGATTTCCGCCCCATCTTCATATTCACGCCAACGTCCGACCGCATCAAAGTTCTCCAAGGCAAACCCGATTGGATCCATAAGATTGTGGCAACTCGCACAGACTGGATTGGCTCTGTGTTCTTCGAGTTGCTCCCGCATCGTCGCAGTGGCGTCGACCTTGTTTTCCTCAAGCGTTGGTACGTCCGGAGGGGGCGGAGGAGGAGGTGTACCAATAATGTTCTCCAATACCCAATTCCCTCGAATGACTGGCGAAGTACGGGTCGAGTAGGAGGTCACTGTTAGGATGCTGCCATGGCGAAGGAGTCCCCCACGTTTGCTATCCGGGCTCAGATCTACACGTCTGAAACGGGAACCGAAAATGTTCGGAATCTCGTAGTGCTGGGCCAATCGCTCGTTGAGGAAAGTGTAATCGGAATCCAGAAGCTCGAGAACGCTCCGGTCTTCGCGCATGACGCTCTCGATCAATAGCTCGGTCTCCTGGCGAAACGATTGTCTGAGATTGTCGTCAAAATCCGGAAAAAGGCGAAGGTCGGGCGTAACGGACTCCAAATTCCTGAGATGGAGCCACTGGCCAGCAAAATTCGTTACTAAGCTGCTGGATCTCGAATCGGCCAAGAGACGAAGCGCTTGCTCTCGGAGAATTTCGGGATCACTCAATTTTCCCGCTATCGCCAGATCGAGGAGTTCCTCATCCGGCAAACTGCTCCACAAAAAGAATGAAAGCCGACTAGCCAATTCCAGATCGGAGATGTGGTATGCATTCTCCTCCAAATTTTTGGGATCCCGCTCCACTCGGAATAGAAACTCTGGACTCACGAGTATGGATGACAGCGTGCGCTCAATACCACCCTCAAAGCCGCCTTCTTGCGCTCCTTCGCGGTAGAATTGCATCGGCCTGGAAAGATCGGGTCGATCAATTTCCCGCCTATAGGCCAGTTTCATCAGTCGTCCAAGAATCTCCCTGGCTACCTGTTCCTCTTCATGGGCGGTTTCTGGCCATTGATCGAAGATCCGATTCCGACTTGGCGTGTCGCCAACCCCTCCCGGATCAAATGGGCCCGTAATGGTCACTTGAAATACCGCCGGCGACAAACGCGGATGCCGGTGATAGTTGTAATGAGCTTCGAACGGCTTGCGCTTTATCTCCAGGACCGAGTACGGGTTTTTGATAAAGGTAACGCCCACCTCTTTCGGTCCGCCCTTGACGAACAAGTGGGTTTTCAAATGGCTGTCGATCATGTCATCATCGCGACGATCTCCTCGATCAGGACTGATGGTGAATCGCTCTACTAATGCCCGATCGAGCAGCACGTCCATCTCGTGCTCCTCATTTAGACCCTCCACATGTTCGTTACGATCCCTCATCAAGCGAACGCTGATCTCGTATTCACCGTCTAATGGGAAGGTGAAGGGAATAACCATTCCTCCTCTCGTTCCCAGCGGCAATCCATCGACATGCTTCTCCTGGGTCATGTCAGGGCGGACCCGGAAAATCTCGCTATTTGGCTCCTTGAATGGCGTACCGACTGCCAGTCGACTAATCTTCTGAGCGGCTGAAATATATCTATCGACCAAGCTCGGTGACAGGTCGCCCACTGTCACGTTATCGAACCCATGACTCTCCTGATCTTTCGGCAGCAGCGCCACCGCATCGATCTCTATCCCAAGAAGGTCGCGTATGGAATTCGCATATTCGGTTCGGTTCAACCGGCGAAACGTATCAACCCTTCCCGGCCGCGGATTTACTGCCGCATGGGCGTCCAAGGCATCGGTTAGCGAAGCGATCACTGCATTATAGGATGCCTCGTTGGGTCGTTTACGATCGGCCGGAGGCATCTGACGCGATTCCAGTCGTTTGACCACCTTTTCCCAAAGTTCCGGGGCCTCAGCAGGATTTTGCAGTGAAATGCCCTCCAGAATCAGATCTCCCTTTTCCTCCTCAGAATTGTGGCAGCTTACGCAGTATTGATTAATGAGAGCATGCTTTGAGGAAAGAGTCGTTTCGCGGTCACTGCTGGAATTAGAGATTCCCTCCAATTGTTCTTCAAGCCAAACCGCTGCAGCATCGTATTCAGCTTCGCTCGGTCGCGTGGCGTCAGGCACTTCCTCTGGCGGCATTTCTCGCTCGCGCAACATCCATGCCACCTCGTCCCAAAGTTCGAATTGTCCAGCGATATCATCTGAAAGCGCAGCTTCTAAATCCAACTTCCCCTTCTTTTTGTCAGGATTGTGGCAGTCCAGGCAGTAGCTGTTGAGCAGAGTCGCCAGAGGATCGTCAATTGAATGCTCTTGAGCCCGGGAAAAAGTCGCCGCCAGTAGGGCGAAAACCGTCATGACGATTTTATAAAAAATCCTAGTCTTTATGGGGAATTTCACTGCGGGACATGAATCGCGGCGATCGCTTGCTTGGATGGCATTACGCGGGCTCCGCCTGGATAGGACAAAACGAGCCAGAAAGTCTTTTTAAGCAATCGACGAAGGAACACCACAAATTTGACAGCACGTGTCTAGCTCTCGACTGAATGAAGGCTTTTCAATTGCTCGCTAAGCCAGATTTTCTTTTTCCAGCGCAAGTTTTTCGATGACATGTCAATAGCGTACAGACTGTCTCCAAGTTCGGGTTGAGGAATATCAAGTATGCGGCAAAGGTTTAAGGCCAGCCACTTTTCGATCTTTAGCACCACCATCTTCTTTCGCAATCGCCCTTGAATATCTCTATTCAGAACCGTGGGGATCGTATTCAGGGTCAAAATCTCGTCGATTGCCGTATTGGCCATTTTCACGCGACCCTCTTCGCTGGCGTAAAAATGGGTCAGAGCAAAAACAGTTTTTCTCGGTTTAACCTGCTTTAGCAGCTGACAGGACTTCACTACGGTCGAACCAGTCCTAACCATATCGTCGAAAAGGACGATGTCATGACCTTCGATGTCTTCCAGGGAAACCTCGCTCTCTTCGTGAACTTTGATT
>DKNL01000191.1 GCA_002474325.1 Opitutales bacterium UBA7389 | reverse complement strand
ACCAGCAACACTGGTTGATCTAGCGCCTACGTTCTTGGGGTTCAACGGTGAGTCTCTGACCGGGGAAGAAAAGGTCGAGCTGCCCGGAACGAATCTACTAGACTTGGCGAATGGGGCGGATCCCGACCGCGTCGCGTTTTCCGAGTATCACGCTATCGGTTCTATTACGGGAGCTTTCATGATCCGGTACCGGAATTGGAAATACATCCACCACGTGGACTACCCGTGCCAGATTTTCGACTTGGAAGCGGATCCGAATGAGCTAAACGATTTGGCAGAAGATCCCAGTTTCGAAGCGACGCGATCCATGCTGCATGCCAAACTCCTGGAGATTTGCGACCCGGATGAAGTGAATCGCCAAGCTTTTGCGGATCAAGCAGCCCGCGTGGAAGCCAACGGTGGCGTGGAAGCCGTACTCAAACGCTCGTCTATCCCCTACACGCCCGCGCCGCTGGAGTAGATGGAATGCCTCTGGTATCTATGTCTCTTCAACGCCTTGGGCTTCGCCGATGCCAGCCCTCGATAAGTCGCCCTTTTAGCCTTGAGAGCCTGCGATTTAATCGCGTATTGCTTGAAGCGTGAACGGCACGGGGCTCAAATTGCTATTCCTTTTGGTCGCATTGTTTGGCTTGTCCGCATGCGAGACTACCGAGCAGCGTACTCAGACCTCTTTGGCCTTAACTCCGGAGCATTTCAAGAGCACTGCGATTTTAGTGGAAGACGATTCTGGAGGTACGGCGTTAATATCGACTAAGAGTGGATTTCAACAGAAACAAGGTCTGCTCCGCATGGTTTACGACGATAATTTTCTGAGGGCGATTATCGATAAGAAGACAGGAAACGTTACCTATCAGGTATACCAGTCGATCTACTACCAAGCAAGCGCTTGGCGTTTCTATCGTAAGGCCAACTATGAGACCCCTGATGGCCCAGAATCTATTGACGCAAAATTTCTAAGACCCCCGCTCGCTCACAACTTCGATTGTCCGGACCATACGTCATCTGTCTGCACTTACAATGAGAACGTCGGTTTCTCGGTAGATCGGGATCTCTTGGATAGGATCGCAAGTACGTACGAGCCAGAGAAGAGTGTAATGTGGCGTTTCTCCTTTATCCCCCGAGTCGGCGACGAATTTTATGGTGGACTTCTCGTTGCGGAGATCGTTGGATTTCTTCAGACTGTAGATTCGTACAAGAAATCCGCGGGAACATAATTTTAGTCACTTTTGATGTTCTGAGGTATCAATGTTGTCTAATTTCTTGTAACGGAAAAGGCGACGCTGGCCGTGGGTATTGTTGAACCCAATGTAAACTATTCAAATAAGGGTATATGTGCACAGTTGCATCGCGAATAAGTTGGCATTTTGTTTTGATTTTCTCGAGAACGAGGAAGACCTCGATTGAAAAGATAAAAACTATGGCTTCACGGCTCCGCTAATTTTAACACCGATTTCAGCTAGTAGCGTATAAGGAACGTCTAAAAGCGGGAATAAGACTGATTGAACCGACAGTGCATAAAGGAATTAGAAACATCTTGTCAGCATTCTTCTGGTCAATTGTGCGGGTAGCCGTTTGCATCGGATCCGGTGTCGGGGTCTTTGTGTCGTCCAGTGCTGCCGAAAGCTTGCCGCGAACCTTGGATGCGCTCCTGGAAAACCATTGTCTGGACTGCCACGATGATGTGGAGAGGAAAGGGGGATTGGACTTGTATTCGCTGGATTGGAATCTCGCGGATCCGCATATCGGGGAAATTTGGGTGAAGGTTCATGACCGTCTGGTTTCCGGTGAAATGCCTCCCAAGAAGAAAAGCCGATTGGATACAGAGGAGCGCGGAAAGGCGGTCTCGGAGCTGGCAGCAAGCATCGTCCGTTTTCAGGATACTGAAGCGGGAAGGCAGGGCCGGTCTGTGTCTCGGCGGGTCAATCGATTCGAGTACGAAAACATCCTCCGCGATCTCCTGCATGATCCGCACCTCAAGATAGCGGATCAATTGCCCCTCGACGGCGAGGTCCACGGCTTTCCAAAAGTGGGGAGCGCTCTCGATGTTTCCCATGTGCAGATCGACGCCTATCTGGATGTGGCCGAGTTTGCCCTTCGCCGGGCGCTCACGTTCACCGCGGAAAAACCAGAACCCACGACGAATCGTTACTACGCCCGAGAACAGGCCCGAATGTGGGCGGGTAAGGGAAATGCCGGTTGGGCGCGATTTGCTCTCGCTCTGGAGGGCCTGGACATCAATGACTATTATTCATTCAGCAAACGAGGCTATGACCCAACTCAAGCGGCTCAGCCTCCGGAGGAGACCTCCACCGCCATTTTTCGCGGAGCCTACACCCCCTTTTACTATGGCTTTGAAAGGTTCAAAGCGCCGGTCCGTGGCGACTACAAAGTTCGCCTGAAAGTGCGATCCGTGCTTCGCCAGACGGACTACGTCGATTGGGAAGGAGAGGAGAAACCCCTCCATTATCCGGAACTGGTGCTCGATGCGACGCGGCGCTTTCCGACTCCGGTGAACGATCGCATTTTTCCCGGAAAGCGCAGTGAGCCGATCAAAGTTTATTCGTCCACCTTGGATGAGCCAAATATCCAGAGCAAGCTGCCAATTGGGGTGTTCGAAGCACCGCCGGATGCGCCTGCGGTGTTTGAACTTGAAGCCTTCCTTGAGGAGGGAGCGATGGTGAAGCTCGATTGCATGCGCTTGCCCAGCCCGATGGTTCCTGCGATGCCGCATACGATCCTGAAGATTGAGCCGGAGGGCTATCCCGGAGTCGCCTTCCATTGGCTGGAAGTGGAAGGGCCGTTTATCGAGCAGTGGCCACCCGCGTCTTACCGGGCGCTCTTTGGTGACGTTCCCTTCGAACAGGAGGGTCGCCATGTGGTAGCCGTCTCGGAACAACCTTTGGAAGATGCCAGTGAAATTTTGGCCGGGTTCATGGAGCGGGCCTATCGGCGACCGGTTGCAGAAGTGGAGTTCAATCGCTTCCAACGGTATGCGAAGCAGCTTCTGAAGGAGGGAGAGACCTTCACGGATGCAATGATTGCGACCTATTCAGCGGTGCTGGCTTCGCCGGAGTTTCTCTACCATTGTGGGCAACCGGGTGATCTGGACGACTTTGCCCTTGCTGAACGTCTCTCGTTTTTTCTCGGCGAGTCGATTCCGGACGAGCCACTCCGCGACCTGGCCCGACAGAGAAAGCTTCGCGATCCCGAGACGTTGCGTGCCGAAGTGGATCGCCTGCTCGACAAACCCGAATCGAGTCGATTCGTGAAAGAGTTCCTCGATGCCTGGCTCAAGCTGGACGAGATCAACGACACCGATCCCGACCGTGAGCTCTATCCGGAGTACGCCGGAGACTGGTGGCTCGTGGACTCGATGATCGAGGAATCGCGTCTCTATTTCGCTGACCTGATTGCCGGTGATCGACCGACCCGGAATGTCATCGACGCCGACTATACCTTTGCAGACGAACGCCTCGCCCGGCACTACGGCATAACCGGGGTGGTTGGCCCCTCGTTTAGGCGCATCCCGCTTTCGGAGAAAAGTCCCTACGGGGGAATTCTTACCCAGGCGTCCGTGCTTAAGGTGACCGCTAACGGAACCGTCACCTCACCCGTGTTGCGCGGGGTCTATGTGATGGAGCGACTGCTTGGCGATCCACCTTCTCCGCCGCCGCCGTCCGTTCCCGCTGTGGAACCGGATATCCGCGGGGCGTCAACGATTCGCGAGTTGCTGAAGAAGCACCGGGAGGATGGTTCCTGCGCGAGTTGTCATCAGAAGATCGATCCTCCAGGCTTCGCTTTGGAGAGCTTCGACGTTATGGGGCGTTGGCGGGAGAACTACCGCTCGCTCGCCCAGGGATCGAAGCGCATTGAGGGCTTGGGCCGAAGCGGCAACGAGTTTGTTCACTTTATCGGAAAAGAGGTCGATGCCTCCGGGGTTACGCCCAAGGGCGATCCCTTCGACGACATCCTCCAGTTCAAGAAGCTCTTGTTGGAGGACGAGGAAGTCATCGCGCGTAATCTCGCCGAGCAGCTTATCGTGTACGCCACCGGCGCTCCCGTTCGCTTTGCCGATCGCGACGATGTAGACGATATCCTCGATGCGTGCCGCTCGTCTCACTACGGTGTTCGTTCGCTCATTCATGAGATCGTTCAAAGCCCCCTATTCAGAAGAAAGTAGCCCATGAAAATAAACCGCCGAACTTTTCTACGCGCTGCGGGTGTAACCTTGAGCCTTCCGCTGCTCGAATCCTTCGGGGCCTCTTCGTCGACGGCTGCTCCAAAGCGTATGATCGCTATCAACCAGGACCTCGGCTTCATTCCCAAGCTCTTCTTTCCGGAGACGGTAGGGCGCGACTATCAGCTTTCGCCTTACCTCGAGAGGATTGCGGAGTACCGGGAGCATTTCACCGTGTTCAGTGGACTCTCTCATCCGGGCGTCGATGGGGGGCACCGTGCTGACAAAACCTTTCTGACTGCCGCGCCGCATCCCGGTCGGGCGAGTTTTCGCAACACGATTTCCCTAGATCAGGTGATGGCCAATGAGGTGGGGCATGAGACTCGCTTCCGATCGCTTTCTCTTGGAATCAACGATGTGAGGAGCCTGTCATACACTCAGGCGGGGGTCGAGATTCCTACCATTAAGAGTGCGTCTGAACTCTACCGGAAAATGTTTTTCCAGGGCGACCGCAAGGCGATGGAAGCGCAACTGAGGCGGCTGCAACGAAAGGGAAGCATTCTTGATGTCGTGATGGGTCAGAGCTCGGATCTGAGCATACGCGTGAGCGTGTCCGACCGCGAGCGGATCGATCAATTTCAAACGGCGGTCCGCAGCCTGGAGCAGCGACTCAGCGAGGCGCAAGCCTGGGAAACCCGGCCCAAGGCCAAGGTAGACGAGCCCATGCCTGAGTATCCAGAGGACAAGAAGGAGTTTTTTGAAATGGTGCGCATGATGAATGACATGTCCCGGCTCGCTTTCCAGACGGATTCGACTCGGGTGATTACGCTGTTCTTAGGTGGTCAGCGCACCCCGGGCGTGAATTTTGAGGATGGCCGCTCGATTGGCGGTTACCACAACCTTTCCCATCACGGAAAAGATGAGATGAAGTTGGCTGAGCTCGAAGAGATCGAGATCGGCCAGATAGATTTGTTCGGGGAATTCCTTCGGGATCTCCAAGACGTTAAGGAGACCGATGGCAGCTTGCTGGATAACACCATGGTTCTCTATGGCTGCCACATGGGGGACGCCAACATCCACAACAATATCAATCTTCCGATCATCCTCGCGGGAGGCGGTTTTCGACATGGCCAGCATCTGGCCTATAACCGCGACATCAACGCCCCGCTTCCCAATCTTTTTGTAAGCATGCTGCACAATCTCGGTATCGAGCGGGAGCAGTTCGCCAGCAGTACGGGCCCGTTGTTGGACCTGGCAAGAGTCTAATAGCCCCGTGCTTAACCATTGTTTCATGAATTTGAATACAAACCTATGAACTCAAAAATCAATCGTCGTCACTTTCTTCGCGGCGCGGGAT
>DKNL01000230.1:29871-32858 GCA_002474325.1 Opitutales bacterium UBA7389 | reverse complement strand
TTCGAGTTGAACACTCCCGCTAGATTCTGTCGATTCGAAAAATGGTCGGGCCACCGAGATTCGAACTCGGGACCTCTTGTCCCCCAGACAAGCGCGCTAACCAGGCTGCGCCATGGCCCGACAATAAAGGAAAGGCTCGAAAATCTGGGGAGCTCTCCCTACGATTACAACCGTTTTTTTGAGATCCAAATACGCTCTTGAACCCACAGGAATTAACTTGATTCTCCTCATCGACTTCTGCATACACCTCACTCCTTCAAAACGATTGCCCAGGTGGCGGAATTGGTAGACGCGGCGGATTCAAAATCCGCTTCCTTCGGGAGTGGGGGTTCGATTCCCCCCCTGGGTACCAAAACAAGACCGTAATTTACGATCTTTTTTATTTCCAAGAAGGTACCCAGCCAACTTTTATCGAGGCGGTAGAGCATCGAGAACTATCCGAACTTCCAAACCTTTAAAGATGTCGTTCGGATTGCCGAGCTGACCGACCAGAATGGCGTATACGAATATGAAAGACTATCTGGAGGCAAGCTAACGATATTTGATGATCGCTCTTTTCCGAAGATAAACGGTGAGCCCGTCAATTATACCCATTATTTACCTTCTGATTAATAATTACTTAAACATTGCTTCTTCCTTCTGCTGCAATCTCCCGTCAGAAAATTGAACGTTCTCAACAGCACCACCGTCTATCCCGTTTAATTTTAGTAGGGTTTTGTTCATTTTTCGTGTCTAATTTGTAGTTTGATAATTTGAGAAAGTGCCGCTTAGCGGCACTTTTTCTTTGCCTGGATTCCAGGGAAAACCAGACGGCAAAAGGGGAATTTTCAGAAAGTTGCATGATTATTGAACGTTTTCCCGCCCTACGCGCCTACCTCCTTTGTAATAGCTAGTTGTAGTTTTTTCTCAATTCTGGTTTGTAGTTTGATAAGTTAGAAAGGGTCCCGTTGACGGGGCCCTTTCGTTTTTAAGCCTCGCCCTCAAATGGGTTGTATCGACTACGTGCTTAATCAAAGTCACTTCTATGTCTGGCCTTCGGAGCTATTCTCCTAAACTCGATCCGAGCACTCCAACAATTCTCCTATCTTCCGAGGAGTCTCACCACCTAATCGCCGTCCATCGTGCCCAAGCGGGCGACGAAGTGTCCGTTATCGATGGTCGCGGATCCGAGTGGCGTGCCCGAATCAAGACAGCTGACAAACGGGGGGCCAAATTAGAAGGTATACAGTATATCGAGTACTCGCCTCCTGAAACGCGGATCGCCCTCGCGCAGTCGATTCCGAAAGCGAAAGGCATGGAGAGCATCATTCGCAAAGCGACAGAGTTGGGAGTTCAAGACGTTTACCCTATCCTATCGGCCCGAACTGAATTGAAAGTTCGTGGAGGTAGAAAACTCGATAAGTGGAAGATAGTCGCTATCGAAGCCGCCAAGCAATCCGGCAACCCATTTATTCCAACCATCTATCCAGAAACCCCTCTGAAACAGTTTTTGGAATCGGGAACTAGCGAGTTCGGCATCTGCCTGATCGCCTCTTTGCAGATGGATAGCCGACCGCTATACTCGCCACTGGCAGGAATGGAATTCACGAAAAATCCATCTGGCTTGCTTCTTATCGGACCAGAGGGAGATTTTTCCGATTCCGAGTATTCAGAAATCAGTGATGCTGGGTTTCTTTCAATCACACTTGGGGAGCATGTGCTGAAGTGCGAAACAGCAGCGATAAAAGCGATTAGCTTGCTTCAATATGAATTCTCCAGGATGGCTCGCTAGAATCAATGGTTCACCGCTACCATACCATCAAACCACCAGCATAGGTAAAGCCCGCTCCAACGGAGCAAAAGATAATCTTGTCGCCCTCTTTGAAAATACCTTCTTCCGCTGCCCAACCGAGGGCCATCGATACCGAAGCCGCCGAGGTGTTCCCGTACTTGCCCACTGTGACAATGAATTTCTCGTAATCGATACCCACACGCTTGCTAACGGCCTTTAATATTCTGGCGTTCGCTTGGTGAGGAACGATCCAGGAGACATCGTCCTTGCTCAAATTGTGCCGCTTCATAGCACTCTCAATGATATCCGAAAACGCCAGTACCGCTCTCTTAAATACGACTCCCCCATCGAGCTGAATATAGAAGGAGTCCAGATTATCTCCAGATTGGGGTATTGGGTTCATCGCCCCGCCTCCAGTGCGACAGATTGCGTCGGTGAAACGCGAGTCGCCGCTTAGTTCATGTCGATAAAAGCGATGACCTCCCTTTTGCGGGGTCAGTACAGCCGCCCCAGCCCCGTCGCCAAAGAGGAATGCGGTTTCGTGATCCTTGGAATTGGTGATCCGCGAGAGAATCTCTGCTGTTACGACCAACGCTTTCTTCGCCGTTCCGCCGACAATGAAAGCCCGCCCTACTTCGAGAGCGTAAAGCCAGCCAGAACAAGCGGCGTTCAAATCGAAGGCTAAAGCATTGCCGATACCCATTTCTTTAGCCAAGGCACTAGCCGCCCCGGGAACAGGCTGATCTGGCAGCAAGGTAGCAACAATTACTGCGTCAATGTCCGAAACGGGCAATCCAGCCATTTCCAAAGCGTTGTTGGACGCCTCGACAGCCAAACTCGTTGCTGACTCGCCCTCACTGATGACGTAGCGCTGCTTAATTCCCGTTACTTTCTCAATCTCTTCCGCAGTCTTGCCGGGAAACTCTTTGAGAATCTCTTCATTCGAACGAGCATTCTTAGGAACCGCATAACCAATTCCAGCAACGCAGACCGTTTCCAAGTCCTTGTTGGCAGTGGCGACCCCAGAGGACTCCACAACCGAAGCAGTGCCTCTATAATTTTGGACGTCATATCCCGTAACTCGCCTTCCTGGACCTGTACCCACAATATCCGTTATCGAGTTGGGATCCAAGCCTAGCTCTAGAGCCAGCTTCTTACCCTTTGGTGTCCAGCGAATAGCCCCCCCCGCTGCTCCATGCCTTGCTGATGATGGCGA
>DKNL01000230.1:0-29585 GCA_002474325.1 Opitutales bacterium UBA7389 | reverse complement strand
ACGAATAGCCCCCCCCGCTGCTCCCTGCCTCGCTGATGATGGCGAAGCCACCTTCTCAACTGCTGTCGCTGTAGTCGCGATTTCCTCCAGCGGGGCTACTTCCGCTTTTTCACCCAGGCTTTTGGCGTCTGGCGGTGTTTCCCAATTAGCGGATGAATCTACTTTCAAATGCCCCAGGGAGGCGTCGTCCGTTTCGATGCGAAGAAACGGGGCCCCTACTTCGAGGATGTCCCCCGCTCGACAGCAAATAACCTTAATAATTCCATCACAGGGAGATTCGAAATCGAAAATCGATTTGTCGCTTTCAAGTTCCGCCAATTTTTCCCCTTTAGCGATTGCTTTCCCAGTCTCGCAAAACAGGTCTACCAAAGTGATTTCATTAACAGTCGCTCCCATGGAAGGAATGGGAACCTCAATCAGTAGTTTAGACATGACACAATCTCGGCATTATCACCAATTCTCAGAAGAACGATAATCGAGCGAATGTCGAACCCCTAAAATCTAAGCGTTTTTCGTCTCCAGGGCAGCTTTGATAAAGGCCTGGAACAAGGGATGGGCCTTGTTCGGCTTCGAGAGGAACTCTGGATGGGACTGAACCGCTAAGAACCAAGGGTGATCCTCCAACTCCACCATCTCAACCAGGTTTCGCTTCTTATTGATCCCGGAAACTTTCAGTCCCCCATTCTCGATCTGTTCAACGTAATCATTGTTTACTTCGTACCGATGACGATGGCGCTCGCGTACGAACTCTTCGCCATAAGCCTCAAATCCCTTGGTCCCCGGTTTCACTTGGCACTCATAGGACCCCAATCGCATAGTCGCCCCTTTTTCCACGATGCTCTTCTGCTCGTCCATCATGGATATAACCGGGTGTGGTGTCTTCTCATCAACTTCGTAGCTATTAGCGCCTTCGAGACCGAGCACATTGCGGGCGAATTCGATTACCGCGATTTGCAAGCCAAGGCAGAGTCCGAAATAAGGTATACCTTTTCCTCGGGCGTATTTCACCGCGGCGATCTTTCCCTCGATCCCCCGATCTCCGAAACCTCCCGGAACGAGGATACCGTTCATTCCTTTAAGCTTGTTTACACCTTCAGGCTGTTCCAAGGCCTCCGCATCGATACGCATAATATTAACCGCGCAATCATTGGCAATGCCCGCGTGGGTTAGAGATTCGTAGACCGACTTGTAAGCGTCTTGCAGCTCTATGTATTTGCCGACTACGCCAATATCGACTCGACCTGAAGGCGACTTCAGCCGGCGAACTATATCTATCCATACGCTATGTTCGATAGCCGGAGCATCCAGTCCAAGCAAATCCACTACAAGATCATCCATCTCTTCTTTCTGCAATGCCAAGGGCAATTCGTAGATAGATGACTCGACGTCTATTTCCTCAATTACCGCCTTAACAGGGACATTGCAAAAGAGACTGAGTTTTTCTCTAATCTCCCTGTCTATCGGATGCTCGGTCCGGCAAACTAGTATATCCGGCTGGATACCGATCTCCCGCAACTTGGCCACGCTTTGCTGCGTGGGCTTGGTCTTCAGTTCTCCTGCGGCATTCAGGAAAGGCACCAAGGTCACATGGATAAAAATCACGTTACCACGACCCGCCTCCAGAGAGAACTGACGCATCGCTTCGAGGAAGGGTAAGCCCTCGATGTCTCCAGTAGTGCCTCCGATTTCGGTAATCAGAACGTCGACATCCTCGCTGGCATCCCGAATCCTAGCCTTGATCTCATTGGTCACGTGCGGGATTACTTGCACGGTAGCCCCCAGATATTCGCCTTTCCGTTCTTTCTGGATAACCGATTCGTAAATCTGTCCAGACGTCAGATTGTTGAACTGACTCAACTTGCCCGACGTGAATCGCTCGTAGTGCCCTAGATCGAGGTCTGTCTCCGCTCCATCATCGAGAACATAGACCTCGCCGTGTTGAAAGGGATTCATAGTACCCGGATCGACATTCAAATAGGGATCGAATTTCTGGATCCGAACTGTCACTCCACGCTCTTCCAACAGAGCCCCTAAAGACGCGGCGGTCAGCCCCTTTCCAAGCGATGATACGACTCCCCCGGTTACGAAAATGTATTTCTTGGGCTGATCTTTCTGCACGACAGATCCCATGTGAATGGGAAAGATGGAGACAGGTCAACTAGAACCTAGCCAACAATCAAAAGGTTAGGCAATAAATAGGGTCCAGGCCGCGAAGGCTACAAGGGCGATGAGCAAGGCTGTCACTACTAAGACGATCCCGAACTTAACGATTCGCCACACAACATAGAGAAGGCCAGCGCTCACAATCACCAGACAGGTGATCACCAGCCAAGGCGGGTATGCCTCCAGCAACTTGCGAAATTCGTCGACGAGATCATTGATCATAAAGGACTCTAGGCGGGACAGCTTCAAACGATCAATCTCGAATTTGTGTTGCGCGACTCGCGGGTGGCGGTTTGGTCTCAGCATTTACAATTTAAACAGACCGTTACATATCCGGATTCCCAAAAACATGCCTCGCAAATACCATATCTACGGAATGGGCAACGCCCTAGTCGACATCGTCACGGAAGTAAGCGACCAATTCCTCCAAGAGTACGCGATCGAAAAAGGGGTTATGACCTTGGTCGACGAAGCTCGGCAACACCAACTCGTAAAAGCGATTCATCTGCCTAGCAGCGATATGCAATGCGGCGGCTCCGCGGCCAACACCATAATCGGAGCGGCCCAATTCGGAGCTAGATGCTATTATTCATGCAAAGTGGCGAATGACGAAATGGGAAATTTCTATCATGAAGATCTCGCGTCCAATAATGTGGATACAAATCTATCCCATGGGGCTCATGAAGAGGGAATCACGGGAAAGTGCCTGGTAATGACTACACCCGATGCGGAAAGGACCATGCACACGTATCTGGGCATCACAGCCAATTATTCAAATAAGGAAATCGCCATCGAAGCTCTTCGGGAATCCGACTATCTATATATTGAGGGCTATCTCGTCACGGGCGCTCACAGTCGGGCCGCTATGATCGAAGCGAAGCAACTAGCTGAACAGAATGACGTTAAAACCGCCCTAACGTTCTCCGACCCAAGCATGGTTAAGTATTTTAGAGATCAAATGACGGAAGTCGTGGGAGGTGGAATCGATCTTCTCTTCTGCAACGAAGAAGAAGCCCTTTTATATACTAGGGCCGAGACGATCGAGAAAGCTCAGGAAGCTCTCAAAAGCATAGCCAGATCTTTCGTGGTCACCCTTGGCCCAAAAGGAGCGCTGGTCTTTGACGGAAATAATTTCTACAGTATCCAGTCATTCGATACGGTTCCCGTAGATACGAACGGAGCAGGCGATTTGTTCGCGGGAGCATTTTTATACGGAATAACGCATGGCAAGTCTTTCGAAGAGGCTGGCACGCTCGCCAGTCTCGCAGCGTCAAAAGTCGTGTCCAAATTCGGGCCTCGCTTATCCGCAGAACAGGCCAGCGAGGTGCACCTCCAGCTTTTCGGCTAGAATTTTCTCTAAATTCAAGACGATTGCCTAAATCCGGGCCGCCCAGCAATAGCCGCTAAAGCATTACCAACCCAGCCGTTTTCTGAGTAAATCCTAAGGCTATAAAAAGGAATCTCACTTGGTCCATCTGTTTGATCCTTATTGCCAGCCTGGGATTGGCCAGTTGCTCGCAATCCTCGGACAAACCGTCCTTTAACGCTCTTCAAAAGGCTGAATCAGCAACGAAAGACGAGCTCAAGAGCGGGCTCGCTTACGTGCAAAAGTAGGCCGAAGATCAAGCTGACAAGCTCAAAGCTGTAGTTGCCGCCGCCCTGGGTGATCAGAAAAAGGCTCTCCTCTCGGAGTTGAACGCCAACACGCAAAAACCCAATAGCCAAATGCCGGGTATCAAGGATAAGTACGATTTCTTGAAAGCCTATCTGCCGGACGAAGCATTGAAAGTCGTGAAAGAGCAAATCCCGGATCTAGAATCAAGCATTCAGGAGGTTAAGGACATGGTAGTCACATTCGATCCCAAAACAATCGAGGAGATGAACGCCTTAATAACGAAATACGAAAAGGATTATAAAATCGTGCAAGACCTCCTAGCAAAAGTTTCGACAATGCTCGAAGGGGCCAGGGTAAATGTACCCAAGCCGTTTTAAAAGAGCAGCCAGACAGGCGCTTCATGATTTCACGGAGCTCTTTCGAGCTCCGCTTTTTGTATTCAAAAAACGCCAATTCGCCCAAATCAACGAAAAGGTTGCAGCCCTAGAGGCTTTCCCCATCTTACCCTTTCCAAATACATAGGACTATGACAACTGAAGCAATCGATATTGAAGCGTTGATTAACCAAATAGCTGCTGATGCTCGGGAAGCATCGCTGATATTGGCTAATTCGCCCACAAAGCAAAAGAATGCCGCCATTATCAAGCTAGCCGAGCTCATCGAACAAAATGTGGATTCGCTGAAAGCGGAGAATGCTAAAGACTTATCTGCAGCATACGAGAATGGTATCACTCAGGCGATGCTCAAGCGGTTGGAGCTTAGCGATCGAATGTTTTCAGATATGCTCGCCGGAGCCAGGCAGGTGACGGAGCTTCCTGATCCACTCGGAGAAACGCTAGAAACCTATCAACATCCTCAAGGTTTTTCCATTGAGAAGGTACGCGTACCGATCGGCGTCATCGGCATCATCTATGAGTCACGCCCCAATGTTACGGTGGACTGCGCTATTCTATGCCTGAAATCCGGCAATGCTAGCGTTCTACGAGGAGGGAAAGAGGCTTATCATACCAACATTGCCTTGGCGAAGCTGGTGACCCAAGCTCTCGAGGAAAGCGGACTTCCGCCTAAAGCATCTCAATTTATCCCTACTAAAGACCGATCTGCCCTCAATACACTGCTGAAGTTGGATGACAAGGTCCAGTGTATCATCCCTCGCGGCGGCGAAGGCCTGATACGCTTCGTGGCCGAGCACAGCCATATCCCGGTCATCAAGCATTTCGATGGGATATGCAATATCTACGCCGATAAGGAACTGGATATTTCCCAGGCCAAAGAACTCGTCGTCAACGCCAAGTGCCAAAAGCCGAGTGTTTGCAATGCAGCCGAAAATCTCATCATCCACGGCTCAGTCGCGGAAATCGCGTTGCCCGAAATAGCCATAGCATTGAGAGACGAAGGCGTTGAATTAAGGGCGGATTCCAAAGCAACAACGATCTTGGAGAACGCTCGCATCGAATCCATAGCCGCTGAAGATGATGATTGGAAAACCGAGTATCTCGATCTCGTTCTTTCCATCAAGATCGTTGATTCGCTGGACGAAGCGATCGCCTTTATTAATAGGTACGGTAGCTCACACAGTGATTGCATTCTAACTACCGATAAAACCGCCGCGGAGCGTTTCCTCAATGGGGTGGATTCCGCAACTGTCTATTGGAATGTCAGTACCCGCTTCACCGACGGTTTCGAGTTTGGACTGGGGGCCGAGATCGGGATTTCCACAGACAAGCTACACGCTCGTGGACCTATGGGACTTCGAGAATTGTGTAGCTACAAATTCAAGATCGTAGGCACCGGGCAGATCAAAACCTAAATCGAAAGCGACTTATTCCGCGTCCTTTTCCTGGAGTGTTTGCTGGCGGGTTATATCGTGTAGCGTCGCTGCTGGTTTAAGGCTAGTGCCTCCAAGAGCCAGGAAAGCCTTCGTCTCAACCTTCGGTTATACAATTTTCTGAGACAAAGGCATTAAAGCTAAATGAATGTGAAAAGATGCCGCCGCGCATCAATGCTCTTTTAATAGAACCCCTTCGCTTAGGTTAAAACCGCGCCTTTCTATTGCAATCATCGCTCCGAGTCCCCAATAATTCGAAAAATTCGACATTCGTCGATACGGGAACCCACCCGTATAGCTCCCATCTAAGATAAAATGAACCGCCTTTTCCGGAACCTCGCAATCGCAATCAGTCTCGCAATCTGTGCCAATTCCCTATTCGCAGCTCCCAAGCGAGAAAACCTCGTTACGCGAATCGTTAACAGCGAATACATCCTCGAGGAAATCATGGCTGAGAAGGAAACCGCTATTCCGGCCTCCATTCTTCAGCAAGCCAAAGGGATCATCCTAACCCTCAATTACCGAGGCGGCTTCTTTGTGGGCGGACATGGCGGCCGGGGCGTGCTGGTAGCCAAAAATCCCTTAAACGGAAAGTGGGGTGTCCCCGCATTCGTATCGACAGGTGGCGCCAACGTCGGATTGCAGCTAGGGGTCAAAGAAATCGATACCGTTTACGTTATCATGGATGACGAAACCGTGCGTCGGGCCTATACTGGCCGATTCGACCTGAGTTCCGATGCATCCGCCGTAGCGGGTCCCGTCGGCGTACAAACGGAACGGAAAAGAGGCCGAGACTACAAGAACGCCAATATTCTCGTTTATACCACGACCAAAGGCTTGTTCGCAGGGGTCGCTGTCAAAGCGGGCTGGGTAAAGGCTGACAACATCGCTACTAAACAGTTCTACAATACGCCCTACAATGTTCCCGAGATCGTCTTGAGCGATTGGTTCGATATTCCTCGCGAGGCTCAGGCTCTAATCAATCGCCTAACTTTCTACGAAAAAGGCGGCTACTAAACCCTTTCCCAAAACCTACCTTAGCATAGGTTCTGTCGGTGGATACCCGCCTCGAGGATCTCCCGGAAAAATAGGAGTATCGCTTTCGCGTCTTCGAGAGATTCTTCTGAGGGGTACTATTTGTCGCGCAGAGGGATCGCCGAAACGACGCGATCTCGCCTAGCCTCCAAAATCGGTTTTCCTTAACGGCTCGCAAAGACAAAATTGGTTTTACCCGGCCTTCGAGAGGAACTCATCGAACGTCTGCTGCTACTGATTGGTGGCCGATTCGAACTCGCGTTTGCCATCCTCGGCGATTTTATCTGTAGTTTCTTTTGCTTCGGTTGCAGAGAACTGCCCCTCATCTACCAACTCCCCTAAGGCTTTTTCCGCTTTTTCCTTGGTCAACGCGGCCACCCCATACTAGTGAGAACAGTTTTCTTAATCAGGTCTATCATAATGCCCGTTACACTAGTCGAAGAATGAGTCCGCTGTAACCGATAAAACGCCGAGAACCCTTCTAAGTTGCCTGCCCTCGGATTAGGCACTCCAATTGAGCTGCCGGTGATCCTATGCCTCTACCTCAATCTGAAATACGCTCTATTCTCTTTGTCTGCTGGGGGAACATCTGTCGCTCCCCGAGCGCGGAAAACGTCATGCGTGCGCTGCTCGATCGATCCGGGCTTTCCTATGTTCGGTGCGACTCGGCAGGCACAATGGACGCCCATAGAGGCAATCCACCCGATCCAAGAATGTCTGCCGCCGGAAAACGTCGTGGGCTTCCTATGACGGGTAGCGCCCGGGGCATAAAATCCACGGATTTTCAGGAGTTCGATTTAATTCTGGCCATGGACCAAGCCAACTTCGATGTTCTGCGACGTCTTGCACCCAATGAAGCAGGTCTGAACAAGGTTCACATGTTTTGCGAATTCTGCCGGGAGTTTAACGAAACGGAGGTGCCTGACCCCTACTACGGAGGTCTTGACGGTTTCGAAAACGTGCTGGATCTCCTCGAGGACGGCTGTCGCGGCCTACTGGTGGAACTCCGCGGAAATCAATATCAACATTCTGACGAATCGCATAGCTGATCCCTCCTAACCCCATGAGTTTCTACGAAGCCGTCGAAGTAACAATCTCCGATGCCATAGGCATCCCGTTCCGCATACTGGATCGTTCGCCTATTGGCGGGGGCTGTATCAACCGGGCAGAAAAGCTGGCGGGTTCGGGCAAGGCGTTTTTTCTAAAAGCGAACCGAGCCTCCTTTTTATCTCAATTCGATAACGAAATCGCGTCGCTTCGGGAACTAGCTAATTGCGAAACCGTCCGAACGCCTAAGACCATCGCATCGGGAGTCGTTGGAGAAACATCGTACCTGGTACTCGAATACATACCAATTGGCAGACCCGAAAATAACGGCTGGAAACTTCTTGGGAAACAACTTGCCTCGCTGCACCAAAAATTTGGTACGAGCTTTGGTTGGAATCGCGACAATGCTATCGGTGCCACTCTGCAACGAAACACACCCACAAATGATTGGATTGCCTTCTATCAGGAACATAGGCTAGCATTCCAGCTAGAGTTGGCAGCCAAGAAAGGATTTCCGCTTGTCGAGGCCCAAACTCTATTGAATTCGATTCCCCGGTTTTTCGAGGATTACAATCCCAAGCCTTCTTTATTGCACGGAGACTTGTGGTCGGGAAACGTATCCTTCGATCAGGATGGCCGTCCCTTTGTTTACGATCCTTGTTGCTACTACGGCGATCGCGAGACCGATCTCGCTTTCACCGAATTTTTCGGAGGTTTCAACCTGGACTTCTACAAAGCCTACAATGCCGCATATCCTTTGGATTCTGGATACGAACAGAGAAAAACGCTGTACAATCTATATCACTCCTTGAATCACTTCAATCTATTCGGCCCACCCTACGACCGTCAGTCTGCCTCAATGGCCTCTGAGCTACTCGCCATGGCTGGATAGCATTCCAACGGCGAGACATCGTCATCTCGTCAAGAATGGGTAAACCCGGTCGATTACTCTCAACAATCGTCATTACCGCTCGCTTATCGGTCGAATTGTTACGCTAATCACTATTCAAAATGTCACTGATAGAAGCAGTCCTCCTAGGAATTATTCAAGGTTTGACGGAGTTTCTTCCCGTCAGCAGCAGCGGCCATTTGGAGTTGGTCAAATCGCTTCTGGGCATAGAGGCGACCAGTGGTGTCACGTTCACCGTTGTGGTTCACGGTGCCACTGTTCTGAGCACGATAGTGGTCTTTCACCGAGATATCTTCGATTTGATAAAAGGAGTCTTGCAGTTTCGTTGGAATGACACGGCAGACTATGTAGTTAAAATCCTGATTTCAGCAATCCCTGTCGTCACCATCGGATTGCTTTTCAGAGAAGAAATCGAATCGCTATTCAGCAATAACGTCCTCTTAGTGGGTTGCATGCTTCTCGTTACGGGTGGGCTTCTCGCCTTCACCTATTGCGCTCCTCATGAAGGCAAGGAAGTCGGTAAATCAAAGGCATTCTTAATTGGGATCGCCCAAGCATTCGCCGTGCTGCCAGGTATTTCTCGCTCAGGCTCGACCATCGCTGTAGCGCTACTCTTAGGTGTGGACAAAAAGAAGGCGACCCGCTTCTCCTTCCTGATGGCATTGATCCCCATCGTCGGAGCCAACGCCAAGGATATTCTAGATGGAGGGCTGGCTAGCAGTAGTGTATCCACCATATCCTTATTATTCGGATTTTTTGCGGCTTTCATCTCCGGAGTACTCGCCTGCCGATGGATGATCGCTATTGTAAACCACGGAAAACTGATTCACTTCGCCTACTACTGCGGAATTGTCGGCTTAGGCTCCATAGCAGCCCACTTCATATTCCTCTAACCACTCCATCTGTTTTTGGCTCCTGCAATTCTCTCAAGCAATTTGAGCCGAGCGCTAGCTTTCGTCCCAAGGGGCAAGGCCAACTTAAGCAGAACCAATTCCCCATTTCTAGCTTCTAGGCACCCCCAGCCTAAAGGCAGTTCACGTTCGCTCCGAATCACGTTCTCGCTAACAACCAAATAGCAATAGCGTGCACAGCCGTAACGGGCGATCTTGTCGAATTTAACTCCGCTCGAAACCTTTCTAGATAAACGCATATATTCCGCATTCAGCTTAAACCAGGTCGCATGCCTCCAGCTGGAAAAGTCGTAAGTGTCATATTCGGCAAATAGAGATTCGTTGAGACGGCATTGCGGCAGATGCGTGGATAGCAAATCACGCAATCTTTGAATTCGCTGGCGGTGCCCCTCCTTCATATCAAGGGATCTAATTTCTTGACCCGCATCTCTGAGGAAGTCTGAACGTGATTGTTTACATTCCATCGCGAAGGTAGTGCCTGGTTCAGCGGATAGGCTTCTCAGCGGTTGGTAACCGGCGACATCGACTCTAAAGTTCGAAAGAGGCAATCGCACTTCGCTAGCGACAGCACTGCAACCCTGCTCTGGCAACCAGCTACAGGCCAATCGCTTCAAATTCCTATGCTCATTGGACTCTGCCATCAGACTAGCCTAAAGTAGCGGCTAGGACATCTATAGTCCTTCCGGCCTGGCTGTCTGCTTAATGCCAAATGGAATTCGGGAATTCCTAAGAATGAAAGGCGATTGCCTTAAGAAGCGGCCCAATCCAGGGTCCGGGTCTTATGAAATTGGGATTCCTAGCCTCGAAGAACGGCAGCAACATGCAAGCAATACTCGATGCTTGTGCGGACGGACGCATTCCCGCATCACCTTCCCTATTGGTATGCAACAATCCCTCGGCGTTCGCAACTACTAGAGCTCGAGAATCCGGCCTTGACGTGGAAATCCTCAATGGAAAGCTACATCCCGATCCCGACGATCTGGACACATCCATAAGAGACACCTTGCTCGCCTATAAAATCGATCTTGTCGTGCTCGCTGGATACATGAAGCGGATTGGGCCACGGACGCTATCCACCTTCGCCAATCGAATTCTAAATATCCATCCATCGCTTCTTCCAAAGTTCGGAGGTAAAGGAATGTACGGTCTTCGTGTTCATGAAGCAGTGATTCGATCTGGAGAAATAGAAACCGGGGCCACCGTACATTTGATCAACGAGAATTATGATGAGGGACCTATTCTCCAACAGCAATCAATCCTGGTGTATTCCCATGACACAGCCGAATCGCTGCAAGAACGGACTCTCGAACTGGAACATAGTCTTTATTTGGATACAGTATCCAGGATCGCCAAAGGAGAAATCGTTTTGCCAAGCGATTGATGTGTCCAGCTCCCTAGATTTTCTGGAAACCATTTCGGCAGTCCTCGCGTCAATACCTTCGGACCCTCGACAGATGTAACAAGAAGGCAACCCCTTGTAAATGCCAACATTGCCCATTTACGTAATCGAATCCAAAACCAACCTTCAATGAAAGACTACCGTCCTCCCGTAACTTACTGGCGAGCATTCGTTAACTGTGAACAAATCGGCTATAGATTTCCCCTTTTAATCTCGTTAGAAGATCGAGATTGTGGCTCATACCTTCCTCACTTACTTTTTCAAGTGATGTAACAGAAAATCTACATCGCTACTGAACTTTGGCGATGCGCCCGGATACTTGAGAACGACTTCCACGTCCGATTGGAGAAGCTTTTCCTCCAAAGCTAAACCAAAATTGACATGATGGATAATCCATCCCCTCGCACGTCTCAGATTGTTCGGTATTTCTGAGGACGGAGTCATCCAGTAGCTCATGAACGTCGGAGGGTCCCCTTCATCTATATGATTAATTATCGATATCTCGTTAAGTATGGCTCTTTCCTCTACCTTGGAATATTCATCGGAGCGACGTCCGCTGTGAAACTCCAGCCTGTACCCCGGTATGTTGTCTACCCACCAATCAAAATCCAATGTGGATTGAGCGCCATTGAGAGCAACGGCCTTTAGTTTTGTGGACTCGCGTTTGATCGGATCATCGTTTTCAGGATCAGCCAGGTCATCTCCCCAAGCAAGATAGGCAGCCAGTTGAGCTCCTGCCGAACCGCCGGTAGCAGCAATTCTCGACTTATCCAGACCCCAATCGTCCGCCTTACTCCTGATAAACTGCAATGCACTTACGACATCCTCATGCGGTGCAGGAAAATAAGCGTGCTTTAAGAAACGGTACTCCACAGAGGCAAAGTGAATATTCGCGTCTAAATAACGCTGAATTTTGGCATAAGAAACTTTGTCATGAGACCCCCCAGTAAAACCACCCCCATGTATGTATACTACAAGGGGAGCTGGCTCGTCGACCTCTGCCTGCCACAAATCAAGTATCTGGTTAGCATGATCTCCATAGGCTACATTCTCAAACGTAGCTTTTGGCCCCGTTTTTTCTACCTGGGCTGCGAGAGCGGTCGCGAGGAATAGAGGAAGAAAAGAGGGGAGAAGTGATCCCAGTGAAGAAAACTGCTGCAGCATTCAGACTCCAAATACCCATGCATTGTCTAAGGCAAACAAATAGAGCCAGTGGTTCGCTCAAATGAGATCACTAATTATGCTTCAACACTCTGGCGAAGAAAGCTTCCCTCATAGGCTCTGTGAGGTCGATATTTTGCCTAAACGTACCATGGCCCGTGCCATCGCCAAAGAGCACATAATTGACGTCTTCGGCACCTACCCCGCGCAATGCTTGGACGAAGGTATCTGACTGGTAGACGCCAACAGTACGGTCAGACTCCTCATGGAAAAGCAAGATGGGAGGGCTCTCGGCCGAGACGTAAGTTATCGGCGAGATACTTTTGCGCAGCACATCCATTCCTGGATCGACTGATGCCTCAAGCTCTTCAAAACGCTCCCTTCCGCGCTCGCTCATGGGTATGAGAAAACTGGTAGGCGTTGCGCTTGCAACAACGGCCTGAACGGTGCTGGAGTAATCGCTGTATGGACCATTACCCTCCATGCCAGCTTGCGGCGGGCAGATTCCAAGCATGACAGACAGGTGAGCTCCAGCTGAATTGCCAGTGGCACCAATGCGATTCGGATCTATGTTGTATTTCTCCGCGTTAGCCCTCAGCCATCGTACGGCGTTTTTCACATCCGCGATGCAATGGTCTATTCGCCATCGATCCCTGGTCGTCAGCCGGTAGTTGGTAGTGATGCACACATACCCCTTTTCAGCATAGCTCAGCGCAGGATTTAAAAAACCGGAAGCACGCTTATCACCATTCTGCCAACCACCGCCATGGATAAATACAATCGCCGGTCTCGGTTCATCTCCGAGCTCGCTCGGCATTGCGAGATCGAGCTTCCACCGATCGTGGCCTTCTCGATAAACAAGATTCGGAACGAAGGTGACGCCATTTGGAACGCGTCGCTGCACCTCTTCATCGGACGGTATAGCTCGGCGTTGCCTATTCTGTTGCGAAAACAGGGATGAGCTAACAAGGAGCAAGCAAAACAGAAGGTAGACGAGGGATTTCATTGCAGACTTTTTAACCAGAAGAATAATTAAGTTAGAAGCAGAAAATCTAAGAGCGTATTAGTATCCAAAATAAACACTTACCACCTCTAGGGCCACCGAGAATCGAACTCAGATCTAACGTTTAGGAAACGCTTGTTCTATCCGTTGAACTATGGCCCCAGCGGGGAATGGAACCGAGGCCCCATTCAATGGCCAGGGTTTTGCCTCAACTTACGTGCTCTGTAAAGTCAGACTTCCCGAAAAAATCCCGTTTTCCGCTATTGACAAGGCACTCGTCCAGCGTACCTTCCCCCTCCCAATGAGTAGCGAAACACCAAACCGGAGCCTGACGCCGCAAGAGCTGGATTTCACCCATGCTCACATAATGAGCCGTTACGTCACCGAAACCGGCAAAATTTTGCCCCGGAAAATCACTCGTCTATCAGCCAAGCAGCAACGCAAGATCAACAAGGCGATTAAGCGCGCTCGCAATATGCTGATGATGCAGTAAGGTGCTAACGCCGTAGACGCCACGGTCGTCCCCGGCCAAAAGGCCCCAAGGATCAGTGGCTAGATTACTGAAACCTACCGATCAGAACTTGCGTTTCTTGCGCGAGTTTTTGCTATCCGGGGGAGTCGCCGCTCTGCCAACGGAAACCGTTTATGGCCTCGCCGCCAATGCCATGAATCCAGAGGCCTGCCAAAAGGTCTTCGATATAAAGAATCGCCCCTCCCTAGACCCCCTGATCTGCCATGTACCTGGATTCTCAGGAATCGAGACCTACTGCGACACCAATTCGGCAGCGGAAATTCTTTGTCCCGCCTTTTGGCCAGGTCCCCTTACGATCGTACTTAAGAAAAAGCCCATCATTCCCGATATCGTCACGGCGGGCCTCGATTCGGTCGCTGTTCGCAGCCCGAGCCACCCAGACTTTAGGCGGCTCATGGCCGACTGCCCGTTCCCTATCGCCGCGCCTAGTGCGAATCCATTCTCCTACATTAGCCCCACCCGAGCTGACCATGTGAACGTCAATCTCGGGGAAAAGATCGAGTACATCCTAGACGGAGGGCCTTGTTCTTTAGGGGTCGAATCCACGATTATTGATGCGAGAGACCCGAGGCGGCCTAAAGTACTTCGGTACGGAGCATTACCCTTGGAGGATATCGAAAACGCGCTTGGCTGCCACATCGAAGTGCCAGCCCCCACGTCAAAATCCTTCCAGATAGCTCCCGGGTCTCTCCCCAAACACTACAGTCCTCGGATCCCTGTGGAACTTCGGGTCGAACCTGTCTCGGAAAAAGAACTTCAAGAACCCGATTCGAAAGTCGCATATTTACTTTTGCGAAAGCCTAATCACGAAACGACTTCCAACATCCATTGGCTATCCGAAACCGGCAATCTCGATGAGATCGCCAAACGTCTATACGCTAAACTCCGTGAGGTCGATACAAAGGAATATGAAAAAATCGTCGCTGAGGAAACTCAGGAACTCGGCCTTGGGCAGGCGATAAACGATCGATTGCGGCGAGCATCCCATCTTTAATCTTTAGCTAGCGATTAAGTAGCTAATAGAGAAGAGAAGCGGACAGGCGAATAATTTGCTCGGCTTCGTCATCGTTCAGGCGATTCAAACTACCGCTACGGAAAACATAACCGCCAGAAAAACGAATCGACTGCGTTGGCGAGAAGACGACTGCCACTTCGCCACTATCGATTTCTATATCTTTGCCGAACCGCGGTTCGAGCTGAATCCAGGTTCGAGAAACTCCATAATACGCTGACCACATATCTGACAAAGTGGTGTCTCCTGAAACGGATACTGTCTCGGATTCGATAAAGTCATTAGCTAGTAGCGATGGACGGGTGGATCGGTTGAACGTCAACGAGTACTGAGTATCCGAACCCGCTTGCCAGACCAGGGCCCCATCAAAACCCAACGAGGATTCGTTTCCCCCGTCCATTTGGGAAAACCGTTTCCCCGCCGTAATCTGCCCATAAAGTTCATCACTGAGCTCTAACCCCAAGCCCAATTTAACGGATTGCTCGAATGACTGAGCATTCTCATCTTTTCCCATCAATCGGGCAGAATTTAATTCTACACCCTCAATCAACTCCAAGCTTTGATTCAATCTCATTCTCAACTCTACGGGAAGATTCGTTTGATCCAGAATGGCAGGGTTCGACCCCACGAAAACCGTCGATCCGTACTGCAGAGCGGTCGACATTTCAAACCGCTGTCCCTGATCGAACTCTCGCGTTACCAGGGCTTGAAAAAGGGTGCCATCCAATAGTCGAGCCCGGGCCATACGCTCAGGGTCAGACCAAAGCGAAGTCCGCAAGCGGTAGCGAACTTCTGCGACAACCGGAAAATCTGAAGCCGTACGATCAAAATCAGCGAAAAACTTGGATTGGGACCACAGGGCGTCAATACGATGCCGCAGGGCTATAGGTAGTCCTGATACCTTAGCGGACTTGTAGTTTGGCGGTGAAGCATGCTCTAAATCTCTATCAAAGGAGTACTCTAAAACGGGTACTACGTATTCCCTTTCCTCTTGATCCCAAACCGTTTCCAACTCCTGGCCATCAGGATCGGCAAACGTGGAGACTTCGCCTACAAACAGGCAAGTGAAACCCAAAAGGCCACGCTTGATTGTCAGCGCTGGAGGAAGGGTCTGCATTTCGTAATAGTTCCTAAACCGGACTCGTTTGAACCTTGAGCTTCTCAAGCAAACAGGTTTCCCCTTCTAACTCAAGCCATTATACGAAATATGTCCCCCGTCAGGACCAAGGACTTTGAAATTCAACCCTTTTCTTCGGCCTCTTCGTTCATTTTCTTCGCTGACAATACCTCAATTGAAGCGGCGATAACTCTTCGGTCATCGACGTTGCCGACCGTTATCTGTAGGCGATCTATCCTGAAAACCTCATTCAAGTGGGGCATACGGCCCAACTTTAGTGTAATATAGCCTCCAAACGTCGAGACTTCCTCCGACTCTAGCTCAACGCCAATCTCTTCGGCCACATCGTGCAAGGGCGTTAAACCATCGACCAGAAACGCGTTTTCCGCCAACCGAGAAATCATCTCTTTGTCCAAATCGAACTCGTCTTGAATCTCGCCTACCAACTCCTCTAAAACATCTTCGAGGGTGACCGCACCCACAGCCCCGCCGAATTCGTCGATCAATAAAGCGAAATGCTGTTTCTGCTTGAGAAACTCTTGCAGCACGGCTTCGAGCGATTCGCCAGTGGAAAAGCGGGGAATAGACCGCTTCAACTGGTTCAGATCAATTTCTTCTGTTGGCTTTCCCGTTCGGAAAACATCCTTGATATGGACAATCCCAATACACCGGTCCAAATCGCCTTCGCAAACCGGGAAACGCGTATGGCCTGTTTCTCTAGCCACTCTAATGTTCTCTTCAATTGAGTCCTCCACGTCGAAGAACCTCAACTGATTCCGGGGAATCATAATATCATGAGCCACTCGTTTTCGCAGGTCCATGGCATTGTTAAGAATGCTTTCCGTGACTTCTGGAAGCTCTTCTCCACTACTCACAATAGAACGTATTTGAGAATCAACTTCGATAGAATCGAAGTCCGATTTAGATTCGTATCCAAGGCTCTTCAATAACGCTTCAGCAATTTGGGTACAGGGTCTGTAAAGAGGATACGATCCAGTCTTGAATATACCAAGTGGAAGAGCAATCACCTTAAGGATGGCAACAGAATTCTGCATACCTATTGCTCGAGGAACGAGTTCCCCAACCACAAAATGTATTCCGATAGATAGAATGAGCCCTAAAACAACTCCTGCCCGAACCGGATAATCAGCAAACAAGCCTAGCGAATTAAGAGCCGCGAGAGCCAGCGGTACGGAAAGGACGCCGACTGCTATCGAGCAGACAGTCGTTCCAAATCGTATTACCCTTAGGCTACCGCTAAGATCATCGAGGAGGGCCGCAATTCGAATCGAGTCTTTGGCTTGATCCTCCTCGTCCGTTCCGAATCGTGTGAAACGCAGCTTTATCAGACTGAATTCGGTGGCTACAAACATAGCGTTTGCGAAAAGGAAAGCGACTACCGCTGCCCCGATTAAAATTAACTCATTCGACGAAAAATTCACTAGCTAACATCAAGGATAGAAGATCCAACAGCATGAAGCGAGCGAGCCTATCTGTTCAAGTAAGAATTGAGGGAATCAATCGCTCGTTCGTTCTCTTCCTCTGTCCCCACGGATAAGCGAATCCAATCTCTCATTCCATACGGCGCCAATGGACGGACAATCACCCCTTCTTTTTGCATCCATTCGAATGCACCGACTCCATCTCCCAATCTTGCGGTAACGAAATTCGCCGAGCTTTCGATGTATTCAATACCTAATGACTGGAGTTGTTTTTCAAGCTTTGATCGTTCCCTCAAGTTGGCCTTTCGGCAATCCTCAATCCATTGCCCATCCTCCAGAGACGCCAGAGCCGCAGCCTGGGCAACCGCATTCACATTGAAGGGCTCCCGAACTCGATTTAGCAAAGCCACGAGTTCTGGATCCCCAAATCCGTAACCGATTCGCAGGCCTGCCAGGCCGAATATCTTGGAGAATGTTCGTGTACAGAAGACCCGTTTCCCCTGGGCAATTAGCGGACTCAAATCAGGTGGATCATCCAAATATTCTGAATACGCTCCATCAAAAACTAGCAATACGGAATCTGGAAGCGATTCCGCAAGTTCAATGATTTCCCGATTCGCATTTGCGGACCCGCTCGGGTTGTCCGGGCTGGCTAGAAATACGACCTTGGTCCGATCCGATACGGCCTCCAGCATCGCTCTCAAATCGTGTCGGTAATCCTTCGTTGGGACCTCGATAACTTTTCCGCCGAATAGCAAGGTCACCAGCTTATAGACAATGAAGGATCCTTGCCCAATCACTACTTCGTCCCCTTGTCCAATAAAAGCATGGCCTATCAATTCGAGAATCTCGTTCGATCCATTCCCGACAATCAGCTGATTAGCTTGTAAGCCCTGCCGTTTCGCCAACGCGTTGATAAGCTCATAACATCCACTATCTGGATACAAGTTGATCTCTTCCAGAGCCGCTTTCCCCGCGGCCAATCCCCTAGGAGAGGAGCCCAGAGGGTTTTCATTAGATGCCAGTTTGATGATCGAACGCAAATCGATCCCGAGCTCTCGAGCGACATATTCGATTGGCCTTCCTGGTTGATAGACCGGCTGCGAAAGCAGCTCGGGTTTAACCAATTTCGAGTATCCGGACATTTGCACTTATCCCAAAAACTACCTTGAGCCCCGTTACAAGGGAAATGACTTCCCATCGAAGACGAACAGGATCCTTCTAATCGATGTATCGGCCAGGGTTAAAACACAAGCAACGAGAAAAACCGAGCGAATCCCCATCCGCCCGAGCCATCCTCCAGTTTTCTGGTTTCTTCAAATCCAATCCAGAAAAGTCTTTACTCTTCCAACCTTGAATAGTTAGTCGAACACACGCTTGCTTTGAGTGAGACCAACTTGCCTGACTTATGTTTCACTATCGGGTGGTATTTTCTAAAGCTCTTGAGAGTCATGACATCAGGTAGGAATTTATAATTGTGGAAAATTTCGGCAGATTCCTTTTATTCGCTTATTAAAACACCTCGACACTATCTGCTCTCTATTCGCAGCTCCATGAAAGACAAGGCAACAAACTCGCCGCTCGCCAGATCCTTTTTATGGCTCGGCCTCACAGTAACCCTCTTCTTCATTCTCTACATTGGTCAGAAGCTGATCATCCCCTTAATCTTGGCCGTCTTCATCTGGTATCTGATCAACGCTTTATCTTTCGCAACCAGGAAAATAAAGATTCGCAACCGAAGCCTGCCTGCACCGCTTCGCTACATAGCCTCAGTCGCGATAATCGTCGGTATACTGAGCATTTTTTTCAACCTTATCACCCAAAACGTCAGTGCCGTCGTTCGCGTCGCTCCCCAGTATCAGGCCAAGATTGGGCCACTAGTCGACAAAGTATACAGTTGGTTCCCATTCGAAGAACCGCCACCTATTCGAGAGTTCGTCGGGCAATTCGACTTTGCCAATTTGGTTAGAGACGTGGCGGCGGCATTGGGCACGCTAGCCGGTAATGCCGGATTGATCAGCATTTACGTGATCTTTCTTTTTCTAGAGCAGCGGAGCTTCAACCCGAAGATCAAAGCCATCACCGCGAGCAATATCCATGAAAACGAAGTAGCGAAAATCATCGAGGAAATTGACAAGGATACACGAACCTACATTGGCGTAAAAACCTTCACCAGCCTGACAACTGGATTCATCAGTTGGGGAGTTATGGCGGCGGTGGGATTGGATTTCGCGACCTTCTGGGGAATGCTGATATTCTTTTTCAATTATATTCCGACGATAGGCTCGATTCTTGCGACTGCATTCCCGTCAATCCTAGCCTTGATCCAGTTCGACAGCCCATTGCCAATTATAACTGTGATCGGCGGCATCACAGCCACCCAGATGATGATCGGGAGTTTCCTCGAACCTCGCTTGCTCGGAAGCTCACTTAATTTGAGCCCCCTAGTTATCCTCCTGTCCCTCGGCCTTTGGGGCTCCCTCTGGGGGATTCCTGGGATGTTCCTTTGCGTGCCGATTACCGTGATAGCGGTGATTATCCTATCCCATTTCCCGCAAACGCGCCCCATAGCTATTCTCCTCTCTGGAGATGGAAACGTTAAAGGGCCGGAAAACCGGATCTAGTCGCAGTATTCCGCCATATCGTATAGCTCTGGGTCCAGCTTCGGTCCTAAGAGATGTTTCCGCAACTTCTTGAGATGCCCGCCCTCTTCGCTATCAAGATCATCCCCTAGATCGTCAAGAGCATCGACAAATTCCTCTTCCAGCTGTTCCGGATCTTCTCCCGCCTCCAAACGGGCGACCATTTCTTCCATTTCCCCAGGCAGCTTCTCGCCTGTCAATGAAGCCATCTTTCTCATTAAGTGGGCCATCTGTTTTGGATCGGGATTATCTTCGTCGAATCCCACCATATCCTTTTCTAGTTTCGCCATCATGTGTTCCATCTTGGCATCATCCATTCCCTCCATGGGATCGTCCTCCGAAGGATCCTTGACCTTTCCCACAAATGCGAATCCGGAAACCTGCTTATCCATGCTATAATTAGCATTATCCGGACATTTCGGCACTGCATCCTTTAAGGCTAGCGATTTGGCCAGAAACGAGTAGATCGTATTGTTTTCCTTACAAAAGAATTCGTAGATCGGCATGGTAATTTGCAAATCGATCGGCCCCGTATTGGCAATCGAAAAAGTCTACCTATTCGCCAATGTATGTAATTACATCCTCAATACAACGAAGCTCTGAAGCGTGGAAATAGCCATTGATCTTCGCGATTACCTGCTGAAGCAACCCATCCGGGCACGAGGCTCCACCCGTCAATAAGATTTTCAGGGACTGCTGGCCTCGAGGCAGAAAAGGACGCGTCTCCAATCTACCTTGTTCCGAATTTGAAGGGTCGCAGGGGAAAACGAAATGCTCGATACGATCACGGGAAAGAACATTGGCCTCCGATTGAATGTAGAATGCATTTTCACCAAAGACTTCCTGGCAAAGTCGATACAACTGGTAAGTGTTGGAACTATTTTGCCCACCGATGACTATAGCTACATCGGCTTTCTCCTGAATAGCTGCCGACAAAGCGTCCTGATTTACTTGGGTCGCGTAGCAAAGGGTATCACCTTTGCTGCTCATCGCCATATGCTCCTCGATGTGGGCGGATCCGTAACGCTCCCGCAACGCCTCTTCAAGCCTTACGATGATTCTTAGCGTTTCGTTTCGCAACAACGTCGTTTGATTGACAATGGCTAGCTTGGAAAGGTCCTTATCTATATCTAAATTATGGTTACATTTACCCTCAAAGTGCTCGAAGAGTTTCCGGCGTTCAGCTGAGTCTGTCTCCACAATCGCAGCAGCCAATCGCTCCGCTTCGCCCATATCCCGAACAATGATTGACGGAGCGTATTTCACGGTGTTCGAAAATGTCGCTTTCGTCTCTTCGTGCTCCGCTTTCCCGTGAATCACGACTGTGTAGCCCTGTTCGCCAAATCGCTTTGCCGCCTTCCAGACTTTCTCAACTAGCATGCAAGTGGCGTCGTAGGCCTTCAAAGGCAGACCCTTTTCGATAAGCCTCACCTTGTCCTCGTCGCGGGCTCCAAATGCGGGAATGATCACGATATCTCGATCATTCAAGGTACTCCAATATGGCTGGCCCGATTCGGGGTCCATCACCGCTTTCCCTTTGTCGCTCTGTAGGTAAAGAAGTCCCCGCTTCTTGAGATCCTCATTGACGAACGGGTTGTGTATTAGCTCGCTTAACATGAATACCCGACGGCCGGGATTCGAAGCGATCGTTTCATAAGCCCTCTCAATGGCGTTTTGCACTCCCAAACAAAAGCCGAAATGACTAGGGAGCAAGTACTCGACCGCGCCAAAATCCAAGCTAGCTGGACTGGAAGCGGACCTCTCTTTTGATCGCTTAACTGCTTTGATGGCCTCGCAGAGTTCGCTGTGATAGAGTGCTTGGGAGCTTTCATCAATATGGTAAACCTGACGATTGCGCTGCTTTTCTGTCCGAAAGCGGTAGATATAGTCATTCTCCTTGAACCGTAAATAGGGAATGCGAATAGCATGCGAGCGAATGATCGGAAGATCGTTCGCGAGTTCGGGTGACAGACGGGAAGATGCCTCCTGAAAGACGATTTCATCAATCGCAATGGCATCTAAACCTGCGTCTGCCAACTGCGGAGGGAGATCAAAACCCTCGAAATTGGCGAAAAAAAGCTTATCGCCATTTTCACCATCGATGGGGACAGGAGACCCGCCATCCGCTTCCACTAGCTGCAGGGCCACGGACTCCACTTCGCCGAGGACGTCGAAATAGACTTCTCCATTAGGGTGCTCAACCCGCCTCAAGATCGCCTTATTGTTTCCCAGAAATAGGTAAAGGCGATGGCAGGGATTGTCAGATTGATATGGGTCCAGCTTAGCAATCATTGATCCTTATCCCAAACCTTATTCCGGACGCTGTTGCGAGCGAATACCGCTTATCAATCAATCCGAACTATTAGCTGGATTTCCGCCGAGTAACTGGAGATCGTTGCAGGTTCAACATGGCAGAAGCCTCTCATCAATCGAAGGACGGCAAAAGATGGGCGCTAACAAGATCACTCGATCTCTTCCCTATCCGGAAAACAACCGCGGGCTATAGTACCTCTCACCTTGCTGCGGATTCCCGGGCAGCTCTCAACGTCGCCCTGCTTGCCTTCCCCCAAGGAATGGCCTACGCGGTAATCGCCGGATTACCCTTATCGTACGGCCTATTTGGATCCGCTGTCGCCTCCATCGTTGGGATGCTCTTCGCAGGGTCGCGATTTATCGTCCTGGGGCCCACTAATGCCACTTCGGTTATGGTTATGAGCTCGTTTGCAGCGATTGGGCTATCCGGGGAAAGCGCTGTCGAACACCTCTCTCTTCTTCTCGTTATGGTCGGCCTTCTTCTGGTGATTGGAGCCTACTTGCGAATCGCCACATTGATTCAATACATTTCCCGCTCGGTCATAACTGGTTACATTACCGCCGCCGCTGCTCTGATCATCGCCAACCAGATCAAGAAGGCTCTAGGTTTCGAATTCTCCGCTGATGCGCCGGCAACCACTTTCTTTGAAGTCGCAAACCATACCTTTATGGGCCTGGGAAGCACGCATTTTCCAACTCTTGTCCTCAGTATAGTAACCGCCACGATTTATCTGCTCTTGAAACGCTACGCGGGCGCCCTTCCCAACGTCGCCCTTACACTTGCCCTATCGTCGTTGATCGCCTTCATCGCTCATAAAATCTCACCCGAGTTGAATGTAGCTCTCATGCCAAGCCTCAATTTATCCGAGTGGGGGTTCTCAGTACCTAGGGCAAATTTCGATTCGATAAACCTTCTGCTCACCCCTGCCATCGCGATAGCCCTTCTTTGCGTTCTGGAAGGAAACTCCATCGGCAAATCTCTCGCTGCCCGTGACGGAAATCGGTTGGACAGTAATCAGGAAATGCTTAGTTCCGGCATTGCCAATATCGCTTGCGGGCTCCTCTCAGGCATGGCGGCCTCTGGATCGCTGACGCGATCTCAATTAAATTCGAGCAGCGGGGCCAAAACGCCAATCTCCAGTTTGTTCTCAGGACTCATAGTGCTAGCCGGCGCATTTGCTCTAGCTCCATTGATCGGATATATTCCGAGCGCTTCGCTCGCTGTTGTGGTAGTCGTAATCGGAATTTCGCTACTGAACGCCCACCAGCTTCGGATGGTGATCAAAACGACCAAATCCGACAGCATTACATTCTTCGTCACTTTCATAACTGGACTGGTTTTCGCCCTCGATTTCGCCATCTATTTAGGAGCCGCTTGCTCAATCGCCCTTTTCATCAAGAAAGTGGCTAATCCCGAAATCGTGGAATACGCTTTCGACAAGAAAGGCCAGCTTGGAAAACTCCGCAAAAAAGAGGAGCGGGCGGACCTCGAGGTGTCTATAGTCCACGTCGAAGGAGAACTCTTCTTTGGAGCCGCTGAGCTTTTTCGCGATCAAATGCGCCGAGTGAGCGACACTGGGAATCTAAAAGTAGTTATCATGAAACTACGCAATGCCCACAATCTAGATGCCACTAGCTGTATGGCTCTCGAGGAGCTGATCAAATGTATGAACGAAAGAGACCGCATTCTCTTAGTCAGCGAAGTACGTCCGGATACGATGCGTATTCTCAAAAATTCGGGCCTCGTGGATATCATCAAAACCAGGAACCTCTTTCCTGAAGAGGAGTCCAATTCCACTTTATCGACCGCCAAGGCCCTGAAGCGAGCAAAAGAAATCATCGGCGACCGGGGCACCAAAGTCTCGATTTACGCCAAGGGAAAGCGGTAAGGGTGGCGAAAGCTTTCACCATTACGGTGTAGCGGAGATCGGAGGAACCATAACCCCTCCCTATTAGCTTTCTCAATCTCGAGGAAATGGGCTAGGCCTATTGTTTCGATCCGAATGAGCAACTGCTCAACCGCACTTGCTTTCGCTTACCGCTGGGCAAGGCATAATCGAGTCCCAATCGCATCCTCTGCCTGTGTTGATAATATTGCAGCAAGAAAGGTTGTCGGGCTTCGGAAAATCGAGCTTCACCGCTAACTTCCCGAGCGGAGTGCTTCCGAGATTCGTCGACCACGTTCCCTCCATCTATCAATAGCCGAGCACCATCATCGGACTCCAAGTGGAAAACGTATTTCCCCTACTCAGGGGAATCAATTTATCCCTTAAAAACGAGCCAAAAACTTTCTTCCCACCTATACGCAGATACCGGATCGATCTCCCCTACTGCTTTCAATGTTGTTGGGGCCATGAGAGAGAAATTCGTAGAGGATGTCGGAGCGATCGATTGTCACCATATTCGTAATACTCGCATATCAGTGCTTGGCTGAGATCGATCTCTAGGAGGCTTACCGTACCCAACTAGCTAGATGCACCATTTGGTGCAAACAAACGAGAGTTTTAGATCGAGTCCCTCATATCGTATAGGATTCTAATCTATAACATCTGCTACAGCAATTTGCAGAGTTCGAATTCTTCACATTCCCGCGCTGACAATCGGTCCAACAGAAAATTCGCATTAAGGCTCATTGAATTAGCTTTTCAAGCCCTCTCGAGGTGCGTTACCTTTCGAAACGTTTTCAAATCAAACCCCACCTCGATTTTATGGCTACAATAGAACTGAAACCCAAGGTCCAATTCGGAATCGTCCCCACTCACATTAAGTTCGTTGGCGGACTCGTTCCCGATGAGAACGGCAAGCTCCCTCGAGGGGAGGATGGGCGATTACTGGTCAACGCGGAATTGGAACGCGTAAACGAGCAGTCTAAGGTCCGCCCTAATTGTTCGCAGACCGCTTTGTTCCCTGGAGCAGATGAAGATGATCTTAGCGAGATGCTCGCCGGGTTTAAAAACCTCGGTCTCAATCCTCATGTCATCATGATGGTAGCAGGCGGCAATCCCATGGATCCCGCAGACGAGGACAAGATTGCCCCCGGATTACTGGCAGGGCTAGAGGCTGCCAAGAAGCATGGTATCGAACACGTTTCGTCCACTTCTCTCGAGGAATGGATGCAGCCCGACAAACAAGAGCTCACCGGCAAGGATTTCGATGATGCTGTAGCCCAACTCGTGAAATTACACACCCGAGTTTGTCGCGAAGCTGACGTGCTGAATAGCTGCATCAAAGCTTGGCACTTCGAATTCCTGCGCGGCATCGAATTCAAGACTTTCACCGATATTCGCAAAGCTTGGACGGTGACTAAAGCCGCCAACGAGGCGATCGGGCAACCATTCTTTAAAGTGCTCGTCGACGCGGCTCATTGTGGCGACTCCGATTTGAGCATGGAAGAGAACGCCGCTGTCATCGAAGAGATGGGCAGGGAAAACGGATTCAGCATGTTCCACGCTTCTGCGAAAACAACCCGCGGGTGCCTCTCAACTGACGATGGCTGGGTTGGCAACCTGCTCACCGCTTGCGCGGCAACCGGAAAACTGGAGATCGTACTGGTGGAACTATTTCATCATGAAGATCCCGCCCTCGCTGGACTACGCGAAGCCGATCCTCGTCACGGGATCGATACCACCGATGGAAGGAGCTATACGGAAGCGGTTTGTGATGGACTAGAATCCATCGCCCGTCGTCTCAACAACCTCGTGAACCGAGGCATTCTAAAGCAATAGATCGCTCACCATTCGAGCTCCGACATCTGCCATGAAATCGATAAATCGCATCTTACTCCTATTAACAGTGATTGCCGCTTCGACGGCCCTAGCCGATTGGCCCCAATGGCGCGGACCTACGGGAACAGGAATATCGACAGCCGCTACGAATCTTCCCACAACCTGGAGCGAGGACAACAACGTCGCCTGGAAAATAAAGATGCCAGCCTGGAGCGGGTCCACACCGATTGTTGTCGGGGACCACGTGTTCGTCATGTCACCTTCTAAACAGGTCAAGCTGGCAAAGCCAGAACCCGAACAAGTTCAAGCTCCACCTAGACGAGGTCCCGGAAATCGTGGCCAAGATCAGAGCGGACAGCGACCAAGGCGGGGCGGCGGCCAAGCTGCGGTAGAAGGGCCAGGGGGAGATGAGCTTTTGATGCTTTGCCTGTCAAGGGATAGTGGAGCCGAACTTTGGAGGGCCCAAATCGACCGAGGCAACGAGCTAAAGCGCAAGCAAAACAATAGCTCGCCCTCCCCCGTAAGCGATGGAAAGCATGTTTGGGCAGCGACTGGCAATGGCGTCGTTGCCGCTTACACCATTGATGGGCGCAAACTTTGGCAGAAAGATCTACAGGAATCCTACGGTGAATTCGGACTGAATTGGGGCTTTGCCTCATCGCCGCTCCTTTACGAGGGGATGCTCATATTCGGAGTCGTGCGAGGGCAGAATACAGAAGCTCCCGGATACGTCGTCGCTTTCGATGGAGGTACCGGAAGAGAGGTTTGGAGAGTGGATCGACCTACCGACGCGCCATACGAATCGAAAGATGCATATACGACCCCCATTCCGGTAAAGGTAAACGGGAAAACCCAGATCGTAGTGTCTGGAGGGGCCTACGTGACCAGCCATGATCCAAATTCTGGCAAGGAAATCTGGCGCTCGGGCGGCCTGAACCCTCAAAATTCGAGAAACTATCGAATTATAGCTTCGCCGGTCGCCGCGAACGGTATCGTGTATGCTCCATCGAGAAAGACCCCTCTGCTTGCGATTAAAGCTGATGGAAAAGGCGATGTTACGGAGTCTCATTTGGCTTGGAAAATGGAGGACCGAGCAGGTCCCGACGTTCCCACTCCCATTTCTGATGGAACCTACTTTTATGTTCTCAACGATTTCGGCCAGATTTCCTGCTTTAACGCTGAAACCGGAGCGAATATCTGGGGGCCCGAAGAAACCGGAATCGGGCGCGTCAGCTCGTCGCCCCTATTAGCCGATGGAAAACTCTACTTGGTCAGCGAGACAGCAGAGGTGGCCGTAGTGCAAGCTGGCCCCGAATACAAGCTACTAGGAGCTAGTTCTCTCGACAGCAGCTACACGCTTTCATCCCCGGCAGCCGCCGGAGACCAAATCTTCATCCGTACTGGCGAGCATCTCTACTGCCTGAGCAAAAAGTAGAAAGCAGCCCGGCGCTTTAGCTCGTGCAAGGTGGCGGTGGCGCAGGCTTCCAGCCTGTGTCCGCTATAATTACACAGGTACGATGCCTGTGCTACTCTGAAATCAAAATTGCTGGCTAACGCACCGCACTACGAAAGGAATAATTAAACCTTCCGCCTTAATCCTTCAGTCTGAACTAGAACCGCCAATCCAAGCGTACTCCGTAAGCTTCTGGATCGCCAGGCGTACCAGCGAAAATCTGTGGATTAATGAAAGTGTAATAGAACTCGTCATCCAGGTTCTCGCCATAAACGACAACCGTGAATTGCCCGTTTCGGAAACCGATTTGAGCATCGTACACTTCGTAACCACCTTCACGGAACAGGCCGGCATTCGATTCATCGAAGAAGGTTTCGCCCACGCTACGGAAAGTCCCCTGGAGGAAGAAGCCATTTGCGAAGCTATATCGAGCCGATCCGCGAATGGTGTATTCCGGCGTAAACGGCACTTCCAGGCCTCCCAAATCCGCTCCACTAAAGGGATCGGTGTGACGATCGAATGTAACGTCGTTGAAACCAAGCCCTCCCTCGAGCACGAAACTGGGGACGGGACGCCAAACGATTTCCGATTCGATTCCTTGAGACGAAACTTTGTCGGCATTGACTACCAAATAATCCGTGGACTGAGGGACAGAGCGTTCTAGCTGATAATCATCGATACTAATATCGAACCCGGTTATGCGGAGCTCAATCGTTTCATCGATTGCCGCGAAGGCGAAACCGATCTCGTTGGACCAGGAAGACTCCTCCGCGAAGGTAGCCATCGAAGGCATATTGATAAAAGCGCTATATCCTCTCGGCTTGAATCCAGTCGCTGATCGACCAAAAACGGAGACGTACTCGCTCAAACTGAAATCAAACCCCGTGCTAGCCGAGAGATAGGTGTTGGATTGATCATCAATCACTGGAGCAACGCCGACGGGAGACGTTTTTGATCGATCAATCGATGTATCCGTTTCTTGAGCGCGAACGCCAACATCGAGAACGAATTCCTCGGAGATGTTGAAGAAGGCATGCCCATAGGCTGCGATTTCCTGCTCGTCGATGGAGAAAGTCGTATCCTCTTTAAATACCGGGAAAAATGGTGGAGCCGGGAAAACGCGAGTCGTGTCGCCACGGGTGTCCTTATCCATGAAAAAGATTCCAGTTCTCCAATCGACAGGATTGCCCTGCCTGTCGGATTCCCAGCGAAACTCCTGAGTGATCAAGCTCTGGTCCTGCTGGATCCAAGAAGTCGATATCGGATCGGGACTGAGATCCAGGTCGACCGTAGACGGATCGAGCTCCCAGTCTTGAACCGCAGTAATCGACTTGAATACTCCCGAACCGAGTTTCCGATCGAAGTGTAGCGAGATCTGACCACGCTCGATTTGCGTTTCTCCTTCTAGATCCGAGCCGACTACGAAAGGGTCCGGGTTAAACAAAGAAGATAGGCGCTGGCTACCATCGTTGATGTCCTCCTTGACCAGTTTCAAGCGGGCATTCCATTCACCAGGCGAGAAAAAGAGGCTATAGTGAACGCCGCGAGCTTCTCGCGAATCAGTTTCCCGTCCCAACGAGGCGTTCGTAATGTATCCGTCGCGCTCGTTGTGATAAACCGTTAAACTGTGGGCCAAGTCAGATCCTGAAATGGGCCCAGAAACATTGGCCCTAAACATCCGCTTGTCAAACGACCCTGCTTCCAGGCCAACCTCTACACGCTGTTCTTGCATGGGCTTCAAGCTGTTGATTTCAATCACGCCCGCAGGCCCATTGCGCCCAAAAACCGTTCCTTTTCCGCCTCTATGAACCGTCAACACATTGCCAGAGAGTAGCTCTGAAGAGTAGGTGAACACATCCCCTGAGGGCACATCATCGATGTACTGAACCACGCCTGCCGGGCTGAAAAAGAGGGTGTTTCCCATTCCCCTAAGTAAAATGGAATCGCCATAGCCCCGGGTCTCGCTCGAAGCTACAAAAAGATTGGGTACCAATCCGGTCGTCTCCTGGACCGATTGCATTTGGTATAAATCGACCGCTCCCGTAGTTAATGCGCTAGTGACACCCACCCTCTCAGAGAGCGAATCGCCCGCGATCACCCGAATCGGAGATAATTCGTATATTTGCGAATCTCCAGAGCCACTTTGGCCCAAAGCCAGCACGCAGCCACAGGAAAATGCAACGAGGAACATAATATCTCTATCCATAACAAAAAATAATTTGTAGCACATCGTGTAGTTGAACGGATTTTAAAACTCAAACAACGAAAAAGAAGAAT
>DKNL01000119.1 GCA_002474325.1 Opitutales bacterium UBA7389 | reverse complement strand
CTAACAAAATCTTAAACCCACTGCGCTATTTTGGACAAGATGGACAACAAATCTTTGCGGTTGTCCAAAAAGAGCGAATTACCGTAATTTTAACTACGTGTGTTTTAGGCCCTAGTCTATGTCAGCGGAAGACAGCAAGGATTTGCGATCTCGCTTTGTTCAGCTATTCATGTCTCATGAAAAGCAGATCTACCGCTACATACTTTCGTTAATGCCGCATTCGCAGGATGCTAGGGACGTTTTGCAGGAAACCGCGATTGCCCTCTATAATAAAATAGACGACTACGATCCCTCACGGCCATTTGCCCCTTGGGCATTCCGTTTCGCATATCACATGATGCTCAAGCACCGGGAGAAATCGGCTCGTTGGCGTCGATTCTTGGATGATGATCTCATGAAGGAGATCGCTTCAAGGTACGCGATGCTAATTCCTGAATTGGATCAACGACGCGAGTATTTGAAGGAGTGCTTGGCGGAGATGCCGGACGACAAACGGGCGATTCTGACCGATTACTATTTTGAAGAGGAGACCATTGACGTTATTGCTGAAAGGCAAAATAAGTCGGTCGAAGCTACCTACAAGGCGTTACAGCGCATAAGGAAAACTCTGATGCATTGCATCCAAGGAAAGATGCACGCAAGAGGAATGTCAGTGACATGAAAATTGAAACAATAGATCAGCTTCAGTGGGAAAGGCTCTTAAATCGAGCCGTTGACGGCATTCTTACTGATGAGGAAGCCTGCCGGTTAAGCAGCATTCTAAAGTCCAGCGAGGATCGCATGTATGAATATATCCGTTTTGTCGACATGCATGGATCCCTCCATCACGAGGCTTTGCTGGCCCAGGCGGGAGATGTGGGGGAGCTGGTAAACTTCGAATCCGAGTCAGGCAAAGGCGAGATCGGAAATATCGGTTTTTGGCGGACAATGGCAGCCGTTGCGACGATAGCGGCAGTTGGGGCCTTTACCTGGAGTTCCAAACACGCATTTTTCGACACAGAGAATCCCAGTTACGAGGAGACCGCCTACATAGGAATCGTCACGAGTTTACAGGGTGATATTTCGGCTTCAGATCATTTCGTGGGTAAAGGTCTACAGCGAGGCCCATTCAAGTTGGATAGTGGTCGCGCCCAGGCTCGCCTAGATAACGGGGTCAAGCTATCGATAAAGGGCCCAGCTGAATTCGACATTTTCGGGTTGGACCACATAAAGCTGATGACTGGTAAAGTAACCGCCAATGTGCCACCAAGAGCAATTGGCTTCCGAATTGATACGCCCGATATGGAGGTAATCGATTTGGGAACTGAATTCGCTCTTCGCGTAGATCCAGCTGGAGAATCTAGACTTCACGTGCTAGAGGGAGAGGTCGAGGCCCGAAAGAAAATGGGAGGGGGTCTGGAGAATGTCCCTATGATTATCGCCAAGGATAGTATGCATGATCTAGTCGACAGTCCATCGTGGTTGGATTGCAACTACGATCCGGAAACTTTCGCTCCTTCTCCTCTTCGCGATCGTCTGATTCAAGCGACCGATGGGAAACTACGAAGCTTACAGGATCCGCCGAAGGATCTCCGCTATGGACGGTTCAAACATGACTATTTGATGCTCTTCCCGGAAAAGCGGGACTTTGTGCTACCTCGAGCGGTTGAGGTCAATTTGTCGGAGCCAGGAAGCTATCGAGTCCTTGGGCCCGTCGCTAAAGAAAGATATTTGAAAGTGGCCGACGAGAAGCAACGAGCCCGCGAGAATATAGTGGATATCGGGCTGATACAGTCAGTGATTCCAGCAGGGACTCGAGTTTCCAGCTATCTCGTCCATTTCGATGCGACCAACAAGCAAGCCGATTCTTTTAGAGCCAAGGGCCGTGTGCGATTCAATGGTCGCGTTCTAGGATTAATTCTCCACCAGCAAAGCTTGAGTGCTAGTGACGATTTGCTGGGTGGTTCGGATACCATTTATGAAATCAAAGCGGGCCGGCACATGGAGAACGATTTTATTCGAATTTCTTCGGACCAACAGCAAATCGTCATGAATTTCGAAATTCAAGGATTTATAGACCAAGCCCGCATACTTGTGACGGAAGATTTGGAAGAAACATTGGTTGCCGATATCCTGGATCGTTAATATATTAATCAATCTTAAGATTCCAAGGCAGCTGGGTTTACGGATCGCTCGAAACGATCCGAAGTGTACCAGATTTCGCATTGTTTTCGGGACGAGAATCCTGTCGTCCGTTCAGCTGCGTTTCCGCATCGATAGCGTACCCGGACTCCAGCGCCAACTGCGAGTTGTCTAGATAAAGCGTATAGGAGGTCGTCTCGTGTTCTGACAACGGTCCAAGGTAAATACGTTGAGTGTTTCCGTCATTCTGTGACAATAAAATAGAAACATTCGGCAGATACTCGGTTCCTCTGTTTTGCACGGTCACCTGTAACGGGGTAGTGGTTTCGGTTGCATTTTGGGTGTCCAAATAGAGGGCGCCAACAGCCGCGTCAAAAATGCCCCGTTCATCGCGGTTCAAAACGCGATCCATATTAAGTGATCCGGCACCGGTTTCCGGATCCTTTCCGGGGGCAGCGGTATCATCGGAATAGGTTAAGATGGTCTCTAATGCCTCTTGTGGGTTCAATTGCTTATCTAGATACATTGTAGCGGCAATACCTCCAGCTACAAAGGGAACGGCCACGGATGTGCCCGAAAACGGTATCCACTCTTCTTCGCCCCAGGCAGCCAAGACCTCCACTCCAGGGGCAGCGACATCGATGGATGCACTGTAGTTGGAGAATTCAGCCCGCTGATTTTCTGCATCTATCGCAGCGACTCCAATGACATCGTCGAAGCGAGCGGGATAAGGCGTAGCATTCATGCCATCATTGCCAGCGGACGCTACGAGGATCACGTCATTGGCCACCGCGTAGTCGACCGCATTTTCCAGGACGCTCGTATATCCGTAGCTGCCTAGGCTCATGCTTATGATGTTTCCGCCTGCGTCGACTGCTTGAATAATACCTTCTGCCAGCGTGAAACTATCGCCAAGGCCATCTGAATCCATTACTTGTATACTAAGTAATTCAGCCGATGGCGCTATTCCGATGCCCGTGTTGCCTACAAGAAGCGATGCTATGGCCGTTCCGTGACCTTGATATTCAGAGCCTTCAGTTTTTTCGTCTGAAATTAGGCCTATCTGAGATATCGAGCTGGGATCAAGAGCCCTGTGACTATTGACCCCTGTGTCAAGCAAAGCGATGGTCATGCCCTGTCCCCAATCGCCGTTATCCTCTGGAACCCCAAGCCAGTGGAGGGCGCCATCGAGAAATGGAACGCCGGGGCCGGTCTTCGACAAAGGTTCTGGTATTAAAGGGGCTGATACCAGATAGTTGTAGTCGTAAGTGGCATCGTCCCCTGCCAGTTCTCGGATTCGATTGGCTTCATCCAGGTTTTCGACTCTCAACCGAAGAGCGCGTAGCAAATTATTTTGGCGGATGATCTCGATTCCCAGACCTTGGGCGTTCTCAATAAAACGTTCGTAGGAACCAGAATCGTTGAATGTCACTAGGAGCTCATTGGATTTCGTGAGATTAGTTGGGGGCTGAAACTCGAAGTCTTCGAAGATTTCGGATTCGATTTCAGTAGTAGAGTCTAAATTTGGCTCGCCGTCTCCGTTTTCTGGTGGCGACTCGTTTCTGGTGGCACTGCGATTAGGCGAAGTGAGCGTATCGTTTGGTGGGAAAAACAAATAACCAAGATGCCCTCCTGTGTAAACGATTCCCAGTATGAGAATGAGTTTAAAGAGGGGGCTTTTCATCGGCAGTGGTTTCAGAAGGTTGCTATGGGATTGAGCGGCGAACCCGTGCCTCCAGGAACTGCGAGAGGGGCAACGGTTAGAAGGAAGTCCCAGCGGTTGAGTTCCGACGTTTTGGTGCTCAGCGCTTCAAGATCCAAATTGTCCAGCATGTGTACGCCCAGAGAATGGAGCATGAGCAGGTGGACGGGGCTGTTCAATCCAGGGATTCCCGATGGAGACACTTCGCTGCCTCCATCGCTACCCAACACGGCGATGTCTCGTTTTCCAAGCCAGCGAGCGGCTGTTGCATGAAGACCGGCTTGGCTACCGCTCCATGGGCCGACGGCATCTCTTCGAGCCCACCGTCCTGTATAAATTAATACGACGTCACCGGAGGAAATCTTTACCCCGGCTTTCTTTTCCCAAGCTTCTAGATCTTCGGGATAGATCGCGGTTCCAGGTTCCAAGTAGTCCAGGTCTTTAAGAGCAGGGACATCGATAAGAATCCCCCGGGTAAATATTCCGTTCTTCAAATTATGGACATCGAGTTTTCGAGCACCATTCGGTGTTACGACCTTGGCAGAGATGCCATTGTAAAGCCTCTGCTCGTGAACGTTGTGGCAAAGAGAATCGATATGCGAATGGGCGAAGCCGTGATAGGAAACGGAAAAATTGTCGGAGCACCACTGGGCATGAAGCGTCTGCCCGCCGGAGAGCATGGTGTGTTCGAAGGGCTTTGGGTTATCTGCAGCTATTTCCGTTTCCACATCGCGGGCTATGGAGACGGATATACCTTCTCTAACGAGCTTGGCCGCTTGTCGACGCTTGTCGGGGGTGATCAGATTGATAGCTCCTAGTTCGTCGTTGGCTCCCCGGCGATCCCAGTTGGAAAGTTCGTCAACCATATCGAGAATGTCCGATTTAGTAAGCGGTTGCGGCTCTTGGGCGAAGAGTGGAGTGAAATGCAACCAAAAAGACAATACTAGTAGACAGATTTTTTCCATGGCGGTAGTGAGTTTTAGGGAGAAAGTTCATTGGTGGGGATTTGGTTGTGGGGCAGATTTCAAATAGCCAAGTTCCCGATGAGCTCGTCGGTGAGATATATCTTGAACGCGGCTTTCAATCGATAATGCGCTGCGGATGAGAATAGACGTTCATCTTAGGTGGGCGAAGGAATCCGATAAGGGTAATGCCATATTCTCGGGCCACGGCGATAGCCAGCGATGATGGAGCGGAAACGGCAGCGACTATTGGAATTCGTGCTGCTAACGCTTTTTGTATAATCTCGAAAGAGACGCGACCACTTACCAAGAGCATGTGTTTTTCCAAGGGCCAGATTCCATTGAGAAGAGCGTAGCCTATAACTTTGTCGAGAGCGTTGTGGCGTCCAACATCCTCTCGCAGGCAGATCAACTTCCCATCTCGGTCGAACAAACCGGACGAATGTAGGCCTCCCGTGCGATCGAAAACCACCTGCTTCTCACGCAGCCGCTCTGGTAGCTCGAAGAGCAACCGCCTGTTTACTTTCAATTTGCTCTCGATTGCGGAAAACGAGCTTCCAATTGCCTCGATCGAAGTTTTTCCGCAAATGCCACAACTGGAGGACACGGCGCTGTAACGACGCGATTCGATAGATTTTTCATCCACCTTATCGCCAAATCTGATTCGAATTGTATTTTCTGGATTCGAAGAAAGGGGGCAGCGATCTATTTCACGGAAATCCGCCTTGCTGTTACTGAACCCTTCGCTTGTCATAAATCCAGCCGCGAGTTCTTCATCATTTCCTGGAGTACGCATGGTTACCACGAAGGGCCGATTACCGATGCGAATCTCCAGAGGTTCTTCGACGGCAACTTGATCGTTCAGGGAACTTGCGTTCCCATCAGCTTGCAAGCGTACGACAGTGCTGGCAGTTGAAGGTGGTAATTGGCGATCTGGCTTCAAAATGAGTATCGTGAATATTGGTAAGGAGAGTTTGCTCGCCTAATCCTAAACGTCAATGTCCTGCCAGAAGTTCATTCTGAATAGATGGCTGGCTTACTGAGGATTCCGGTTAGCCCTAATGCGGAGACGGCGATTGCTTCGGCCGGTTTCACCGAGAGTTTCTGGACCTTGCTGTCGATGACGGATGTGGACCATCCTTCATCTATTTTGCTTTGAATTACCCAGAATCGTATATCATCTTGCGGGGCGATACGGAGCGATAGAGTTTCGCCCGTTGGCGTAAGCACAAAAGTCGGGGCTTCCGGCTCTTTGGCTTTTTGCCAGCGATTTGGTGGAGTGAGAGCTGGTGATTGATATGTCGTTCGTACCAGAAGTTTTCGTACGCCTCTTTGATTACTAACGACGCTGTCGGCACTCCAGTGGGAATGCCCAGGATAGCCGCGGTTCACGTTTCGAATTAAAGATATCTGATTGGCTATTTCCGCGGCGTGGCGTTGATCGCCCACGCGATCGGTTGCTATTCCAGGCCAGACATGGCGGCCCTTAGCATTTTCTCCAACCCACCAGTTGAGAAGTTTTTGGAAACTTTGCCCTTTAGAATCGATGCTCCAATATAACTGAGGCATCATATAATCAACCCAACCTTTCCGGAGCCATTTTCGAGCATCCGCGTAGAGAAGACTGTAAGCGTCTAGACTGGCCTCGGTGCCTTTGGGGACGCCGGGTTTCCAGATGCCGAATGGACTAATGCCTACGTCCACCCAAGGTTTAGTTTTCCTAACCTCCTGGTATAAGTCCTTAACGAAGCTGTCGATGTTGGACCTTCGCCATTTGTCCAGCTTGCCGTGACCGAACCGCTCGAAAGAATCCAGATCCGGGAAGGGAAGCGGTTTGTCATTAGTGGGATGAGGGTAGGGATAAAAGTAATCGTCCATATGGACGCCATCGATGTCGTACCGCTCAACTACATCGAGCATAACCTGAAGGGAATACCGCCGGGCTTCGGGGTTGCCAGGATCGAGCCAGAGGTAGTTTCCGTAGCGTTTTATCCAATCAGGACGCGTATTCACTATGTGGTTGCTTGAGACTTTGTTTTTATGATTCGTTTGAGCTCTGAATGGGTTGAACCAGGCATGGAGTTCGAGTCCCTTGCGGTGGGCTTCTTCGATAGCAAATTCAAGGGGATCGTAACCGGGATCGAGTCCCATTTCGCCCGTGAGGTAGGGTGACCAAGGTTCGTAGGTGGACTGGTATAGAGCGTCTGCAGCCGGGCGTACTTGCAGTATAATGGCATTTAGGCCGGTTTGGGCTGAGGTGTCGAACAGCTCGATCAATTCCTTGCGTTGGGCTTCGGGAGCGAGACCCGCTTTTGTCGGCCAATCAATGTTGTAGACGGTGGCCACCCAGGCAGCTCGGAATTCCCTGGGGAGTTCAGGAGGATATGGTTTGGCGAGGGCATGTGCCGAAATGGTCAAAGAGACTAAAAGTAGACGTACCATAGTCCGCTATTTCAAATGGATTGCATCAGGTAGACATCCTGCTCGGGATTCCCCAATGCCGCACGAGGAGCATGCTGAAGTGTCTCGAAACCCGATTCCTTGGCCATGTGTTCCCGAACATAATGTTCGGGATGAAAGGCGGCACAATGGTTGGAGCCGTTTTGATGGATGCCAGTTACGACGAGTTTCCCATTGTCAAATTCTCCTTTAAGTTCATCGGGGATCTTGTTTCGGTAGTGTGTTCCGTGAACTGTTATGAGTAGATAGCCTTTTGGTCTCAGAATGCGACGCAACTCCTTCATCCAACTCTTCTGGAGGTCGTGTGATAAGTGGGTGAATACGGAAAACGCGAAAATAAAATCGAAGGAGTCCGGACGATAACGAGTGGGCGGTTTTAGTTTGTTTGTACCGAATTCAGCGAAATTCAAATAGCGATCAGCCCAGGCGATCCCCTTGCGACTAATGTCGGTCCCGTGCAATCGCGTTTCAGAATGATCAGATAAATGCCGCAGTACTCGGCCGCAGCCGCAGCCGAAATCGAGAACGGAATCGAAGGAAGTCAAGTCGAGTTTCTCCTTTTCGAGGGTGGATACGAGGGTCCCGAGACCCAAACGACCGCCTTCCAGAAACCATTTTAGATCGTTTGTACCCGCGACATCAAATCTCAGACGAGCAGGAGGAATTCGAATACCAAGCTCATCTACCTCGGAAAATCCATGACGCGAGTCGCGGACCCCGAGAAGGACGCGGAGTCTGCTCCAGAGGCCTTTAGCCTGGCTTTCTTCTATGGTCATGAATAGGGCACAGTTTCAAAACACGAGCTTTATTGCAAATTATCACCTGCTGGACTGGCTACATAAACTGAGGTGTTAGCCAGCGAGGGAGGAAGAGGATCATTTCGGGAAAGAGTATCGTCAATCCGAGGAGGATGAGTAAGGGCAGCAAGAGGGTGGCCACATCCTTGAGAACTTTAGAGACAGCTATTTCCCCGATGGAGCAAGAAATTAGAAGGCAAAGGCCGTAGGGCGGGGTGACCAGTCCGAAGGCAAGAGAGATGACGCCGATTATCGCGAAGTGTATGGGATGCATACCTACGCTATTTGCTAGGGGCAAAAGGATTGTGCCGAGAATTATGATAGCGGGGATGGCATCGATAAACATGCCGATGACCAGGAAGGAGAGGGCGATGAGAAAGCCGGTTGTGGCAATACTGGTGCCGTATCCAGAAATGAAGTCTACCAGGGCTTGGGGGACACGAAAATAGGCGAGCAGCCAGCCAAAGGCGGAGGCGGTCCCGATGCAGAATAGCGAGATGGCGGCAAGTCTGGCCGAGTTGTAGAGGACACCTGGAAACTCTTTGGGACCGATGGTTCGGTAGACTATGCCACCCAAAATCGCCGAATAAATGACGGCAACCACTGATGCTTCTGTTGGCGTAAAAAGGCCACCCACGATCCCGCCAACGATAATGGCCGGAGTTACTAGGGCGAAAACGGATTTTCCTAGGGCCTGAAGGAACTCGTTTAAGGATGCTCGTTGATAAATCGGGTAATTGCGAGCCTTGGCGTATAGGAGGACAGTACCCATCATGAAGATGGCTATCAGGGCTCCGGGTACGACCCCAGCCAGAAAAAGCCCTCCGATAGATACAGACATCAAGCCTCCCCACACGACCATCATAATGCTCGGTGGAATGATTACCCCCATTACCGAGGAGCAGGCGGTAATAGCTACTGAGAATTCAGTATCATAGCCTTGCTTCTTCATGGCGGGTATCAGAAGTGAGCCGATCCCGGCTGCGTCTGCGGTGGACGATCCAGAGATTCCGGCGAAGAGCATGCTGACCATCACATTTATATGCCCGAGGCCCCCAGGGAGGTGCCCGACCGTGGCCCTAGCGAGACTAACTAGGCGCTCGGTTATGCCTGCTGAATTCATTAAGTTCGCCGCTAGAAGGAAAAAGGGTACAGCCAGAAGGATGAAAGCATTGTACGACTTCCACATCTCGTTGATGAGCAGGAACGGAGTCAGGCGTGGGTCGATGAGCAAGATTGGTATGCATGCCAATCCCAGCGCGAACGATACGGGAATGCGTAAAAGTATAAGGATGGCGAATACGCCAAACATAATGGCAGCTACTTCTCCTGGGCTCATAGGCGCAATTTCGGATCGGTATCCCCGCGAATAACGCGAATATCCTGGTAGATCTTTTCTCCAAGGAAAAGAGCCCAACTGAGGCCGGCCAAGGGAAATGAGATGTAGATGCTCAACATATTTATGCCGCTCATTTCGGAATTCTGAGCGAATCCGAACTTGGCGAAATCGATGCCGTACCAGAGGAAAATTCCAGCCAGCGCCAGCATGGTGATATGTCGAATCAACTGGAAGATGCCCTGGTTGCGAAATCGCTTCGGTTTTGGAATGACGTCGACGTCGAAGTGGCTGCCGTCCCGTACGGCGATCATCGATCCTAGCATAATGATCCAGACAAAGCAAAATCGAGCGACCTCTTCGGTCCATATGTAGCGGGGAATGATTCCCAGAAATCTCGAAAGCACTTGAAGAAAGACTGGAACTATCATTAGCCCCATTAACAGCGTTAGCACGTACTGGAAAAATAAGGCGTATCCATTTAGAAAGGACTTCATTCTAAAAACAAGGATCTTTGCTTAGCGGATGGCTCGAATCCGGGCGAGAACGTCTTCGGTTCCGATCTCCCTAGCGTATTCCGTCAGCACGGGTTCCGCTCTCCGCAGCAGCTCTTCTCTTTCCACGAATTCATGGGTGTTCAGTTTTCCATCTTCTTCCATTTTTGCAAGGATCGCGCTGTCTTCGCTGGACTCCAAGTCTCGCCCGAATCTTCCCGCTTCTTTGCCGGCTTTGAGGATCGCGGCTTGTAGATCTTCAGGCAGGCGTCGGAAGGTCTTTCCGCTGAATGCAATGGGGCGAACCGTGATCGTGTGGGCTGTTAGTGAGATTTCCGGCCCGACCTCGAAGAATTTCATTTGCTGGATGCCGGCAGCTTCGTTTTCAGCGGCATCGATGACGCCGGTTTGAATGGCGTTATAGATTTCGCTATAGGCGATAACGGTTGGGGCGGCTGTTATTGCTTGGAAAATGCGGGTTTGTATGGGAGCTCCCATCACACGTATATCGAGATCTTCGAGTTCGTCCATATTTCGCACAGGGCGATTTACAATGAGATGGCGTGTGCCGCCACCTGCGTATCCGATGATTTTCACATCAGATTGTTCTTCGATATCCGCTACGATGGGCTCGAGGGCATCGCTCTCGAGGGCTTTATTCCAGTGATCGTTATCACGAAACAGGAAGGGAACATCCAATAGGGGAGCAGCCTTGGAGAAGGTGGACATATGGGAAGGCGAAACGATTCCGTAGTCCACGGAAATCCCTTGGCTCATATAGGTGAAGTAATCCTTCTCTAGGCCGAGTTCGCTGTTTAAATAGAGCTCAAACTCAATCGGATGCCCGTAATACTCGGCGACTTTCGCTTCGAAATGCCGCAGCGTCCGTGCGAAAGAGTGCGATTCATCGAATTGAACGGCGCCTCGAAGGATAATGCGATCGCTCGATGAGCACCCAGTGAAGCAGCTTACCGAGGTGAAGAGAGTGATAGCGCAGAGATAAGACGAGAGAGATTTCTTGTTCATTGTTGGAATTGATGAGGTAAGAACCGATGCGTGATCCAGGGGAATGACTCAGATATTACGGCCTAGTCGAAATAATTTATGTTCTTGTTACAATTGGGCAAAAGAACATAGATCGAGGGCTTCGCGGTTTATCTGAAAAGCCGGTTTTCTCGAAACTACTCTTGAATGTCGACCCCGGTATCAACGAGAATTGTGGCATTTCGAATCCGAGCCTTGAGTGCCTCGATTTCCGCCTCCCAGCCTTCGACTCCTGTTTGGGCTAGCTTACGTTCCTTGAATGAGTCTGCTGCCTCTTTGGTGACATTCGTCTCCCATATAAAAAGGCTATCGAGGCTTGGTAGGTCGATCAAATTTTCCAAGCCGGTATCAGTTATTTGAGTACCGTATAGATTCAAATAGCGCAAATGGTTGAGACCTTCTAAGTGGGTCAGGGCGTCATCGTTTATGCCTGTTTTTTGAAGATAGAGTTTTTCCAAGTTAGGCATCGTGGAAACAATGGCTAGGCCCTCGTTGGTGACTTCGCTAAACGCGATTTCCAGTTCGATGATGTTTTCCGCGAGGGGAGATAGCTTCGCTAAGGCATTGTCATCGATTCTTTCATCTCCAAAAGGACTTTTCACTCTTACGGCGGGAGAATCGAGGGCGACTCGAAGAACGGCTATATTCGTCGCCTGATCCAAGGCATCCACGTCTGCTTGGATGTCTTCCCACGCCTTCATGGGAGCCCGAGGGATTTCACCTTCCTCGACGAATTCCGTAGCCTCGTCTCCTGAATTATTCAGATGAGCAACGATTACCGATTCGATTTCTCCGGACATCTTCAGATCCGCGACAATTCCTTCAGCAGGCGCGCCGGATTGTATCCACCAAGCTAGAATTTCCTCTTGGCCCTCGGTCGGTTGCGGTTTATCTTCTGGCGGCATGTGTTCGTCGTCATCGATTTCTAGATGCAGGCGATAAATCAGCTCGCTTGCCTCAAGGTCGCCTGGCACGACGGTGTCGCCTAGCTCGCCGCCTAGCATTACTAGTTCGTAGCTGTCCAAGCGAAGCTCGCCTTTCTGTTTGTCTGGTCCGTGGCATTCGTAGCAGGATGCGGCGAAAATCGGGTCGATTACGTCCCGGTAAATATCGGCTTTATGGATGGATAGCGACGCTTCTTCGGCGTTAGAAGAAGAGGACAAATGTTTGCTCAAGTAGCCCGAACCATGAGTAAGAGTGATGCCGTCGTTTCCTGTAGCCAACAGCATTATCAGGACGGTTGCCAGGGTTCCGTGGTAGGGTATCGAGAAGCCGCTGCGACTCTTGTTTCTGGCCCAGTGCCGAAGAACGACCAGCCAAAACGTAAAGATCGAGACAAGGACTCCCAACCAGCGGTGGCGATCTAGCAACGCTTCATCGTAGCTGCCAGAAAAGGCTAGAAGAATTCCCAGCACTGCTGAAACGCAAGCGACGATAACGGTAAAATCTAGAACGATCTGGCAGGCTTTCCCGATCCGTAGACCGTTTTTGGAGCTGTCGAGGTACTCGAGAATCGCGAGCACGCCGAAAAAACCGATGGATAAATGGAGCAAGGCAAGATGGAGACCGCCGATGTTTAAGGCCCATTGAGGGGCGTTTTCCCTGTTGTCGGTAAATATGGCTAGTCCAATCAATACGACGGTCGCTATCGATGCGGTGATGATCGAGGGTTTAAGGTCGGTCGGTTCGCGACGGAGAGGACCTCGATTTCG
>DKNL01000237.1:5347-9402 GCA_002474325.1 Opitutales bacterium UBA7389 | reverse complement strand
GAATCGGTCACTCTTCTGACGGCGACCGCTATCCGCTCGTCGTCGAGGTCATCGAGCAAGTTCGCTTTTCCTTGCATGGGTATGAATTCTTGGACCCGGCGTGGGAATTCTGTCCTCGGCCTACCGATCGATCTTCGCTTTGTTGGAGCACGTGATAGAAGCGGCTTAGACCTTAGCGAAGTCTGACATTCCTAATCAGTCCCAGTTTTCCGGATCCCACGATTTCGGTAAAAGCAGTTTGTTGTACTCGAGGCTGCTTCTATCCGAAACTGGCAGCGTTGACGACAAGTTTCAGGAAAGCTTAGGGATCGTCGATTTGAGCTTTGCCGGAAAAATGAGCCTCGAGATTCGATAGCGACTTGGGTTTGCACTCGATCTCATTCCGAATACGATTCATTGGTCTCAGCTCGCCAAGAATTTGGCTAAAGATCACCTGTTCCTATTTGCGATTCTGCTGCTCTACGTTCCAGTTGTTTAACGAGAGGGCGACTAAAACGCCTCCGATAATCAACACTAAATCGCCGGTTGCATAAAGCAGGTATTTGCGAAAGCTTCCATCTCCAGCAAGGCGGCGTCTGATTCTGCAAAGCAGGCTAAACATAATGACAGCGAAAAGCCTTGTTCGCTAAATGGGGATGTTAACGTTGGTGCTTGTGGGAATTCAATGGGGGACAGAGGCATAATGTTTTGCCATTTAGCCGAAGTGGCTTTTGTATAGGTGCAGTGAAAACTCTGCATCCGTACCCCTCTTTGAGGCCTCTCTTCTGGCTGTCATTGCTCTCGTTGTTTTTCGTTTCGGCGAATGCAGGTAAAGGGAAACCCAATATCATATCCTTTGCTGACAATGGCGGATTGAAGATGCTATACGATAACCGCCAGTACCCGCACGCGGTTACTTTGGGGGAGAAAATGCACGTTGTCTGGAGGGGAGAGGATGGCCTGCCTTATTGTGCTTATTACGACTTGCAGGCTTGCTTGTTCTCCGAACCATTGTTACTGACTGAGGGGTATGTGGACGAAATCGATACCCGAAAATACAGGCAAGACCACCACTTCGCTCCCGTAATATGGTCGGATCAAGACGGTTATCTGCATACCCTGTTTGGATGCCATCGGACGACCGGGATTCACTTGGTTTCTAAAAAGCCGGGCGATTCCACGCAATGGCGAAGAGGTATCGATTTTTCGGAGTCGATTTCCTATCCCAAGATTCATCGCATAAACGACGATAAGACCCTAGCCTATACCCGATATTCGGGGCACCTGGGATTCTGGCAGTATCATGTTTCCAATGACGGTGGGAATACATGGCAAGGTGGCGGACGCCCTGTCGTCAATTTGGGAGCGGAACCACAGGACGGGCTTCATGCAGCGTTTTCGGGTTCGTATAATACGACAGCAGTTAGCAAGGACGGTACGCGAATCCATGTGGCTTTTATTTGGAAAGTTGAAGATCCGCTGCACAACAAGCGTTACGACGCATTCCTGAATGACCATTTGCAGCGTTACAATCTGTACTATCTTTACGTCGATCTTCCTTCTGGCCGGGGGTACAACATAGATGGGGAGGAAATAGAATTACCGGTGCGGAAGAAGGTGGCTGATGAGAAATGTCTGGTTTGGGACACTGAAGAGCGAGTGGCGGCTGTAGGCCCTTCCATATGCCTGAACGAGATGGATGAACCTGCGTTTCTATTGCCGGTTTCTGAAGAAACGCCGACCGATAGCAGTTTTTATTTCGTCTCTCGAGAACAGGGGAAGTGGAGAAAAACGCGGATCACCAAAACGCTTCATCCATTCAATGCGAGCTGCTTACAACTGGATGATCGGGGTGTTTATCGAGCGTTTATGATAACTGGCAGCGGTGCGAAAATCATAAAAGAGGGTATGGACGAATACGGCTGGGGACAACATGTTGAAGAATGGGTGTCCGAAGATCAGGGCCGCTCTTGGAGCCGTCGGAACGTCCTTACGCCGATACCAGGCATGCGTTACCAGAATATACAGTTTGTCTCTGATGGCTTGGAGCGAGAGCGACAAGATCTTTTCTTATTCTATGGTTGGAGAGATGCGGATAGCCCGGGTGTTGGGTACCTTTGGGATTCCCGCGAATAAGGCTATAACGTTCATATAAATATGTGCCATAATGGCACAATAAAATTCTGTTGGCGGTCAAGGCGGCCCTGTGCAATGTTCTGTATTCACCTTCACGGGGTGGTGATTGAGTGGTTCGAGTTTATCGTTCCTATCATAAGCATATGATATACAGTTAAATAAGAGATTTTATATTTTCGTAGTGGCCACGTAAGCATTGAGATTCAAGGCAATCCGACTTCGGTACGATTTATGCGACGGGAGCCGTAGGAGAAAACCTGAATGATAGACCCAAATCGGCTTACGGAAATGGCTCGCAATGCCTTAACTGAGGGACAGGCGATTGCCCGGCGTAATAAGAACAATGAAGTAGAGACCCTGCATCTCTTGTCAGCACTTGTTGGGCAAGAGAATGGAATAGTCCAAGGGTTGCTCAATAATCTGGAGATAACCCCAAATGCCATGGCTTTGAGCATCGATAGGGAGATCGCCAAGCTACCAAGCGTTTCGGGTTCTGTAGACAGTAGCAAGATTTTCATTACGGCCGCCTTGAATGACGTTTTTACTAAGGCGGAAGAAGAGGCCACCAGTTTGAAGGACGATTTTATCAGCGTGGAGCACTTGTTTTTGGCTTTGCTGGAAACGGGTAAGCCGGCGACTCTAGCCAATTTATTCAAAAGCTTCGGCCTGGACCGGGGCAAGGCACTGTCAGCCTTGCAATCCGTGCGAGGATCTCAGCGGGTGACGAGCCAAAACCCGGAGGCGATTTTCCAAGCATTGGAAAAGTATGGTATGGATCTAGTCCAGCGAGCGCGTAGTGGGAAAATGGATCCTGTAATCGGTCGGGATGACGAGATACGTCGAGTCATTAGAATTCTGTCTCGCAAGACCAAAAACAATCCAGTGCTTATCGGGGAACCGGGTGTGGGTAAAACCGCCATTGTAGAAGGACTGGCTCAGCGTATCGTCCGAGGAGATGTTCCTGAAGGTTTGAAGGACCGGACGGTCTTCTCATTGGATATGGGTTCGCTTTTGGCGGGAGCAAAATACCGAGGCGAATTCGAAGAGCGCCTGAAAGCCGTGTTGCAGGAGGTGAAGACCTCCGAGGGCCAGATCATTCTCTTTATAGATGAGTTGCATACTATCGTCGGAGCGGGCAAAGCTGAAGGAGCGATGGATGCGGGCAACTTGCTCAAGCCCATGCTTGCCCGGGGTGAATTGCACTGTATCGGAGCCACGACCTTAGACGAGTATAGGCAGAATATCGAAAAAGATGCTGCCTTGGAGCGACGCTTCCAGAGTGTCTTAGTGGATCAACCTAATGTGGAAGACACGATTTCAATACTGCGGGGATTGAAGGAGCGGTTTGAGGTGCACCATGGGGTGCGTATTCAGGACAATGCTCTGGTACGCGCGGCTACGCTTTCGGATCGTTATATAGCCGACCGATTCTTGCCGGACAAGGCGATCGACCTCGTCGATGAAGCCTGTGCCAGCATCCGAACCGAGATGGATAGCATGCCGGAGGAATTGGATGCTCTGACCCGGCGTTTGATGCAGCTGGAGATCGAAGAAACGGCCCTTTCACAAGAGACGGACGAAGCATCGAAGACCCGATTGGGGAACCTCCGCAAGGAGATAGCGGATCTGAAAGAGAAAGAAAAGGCTCAGCGCCAGCAATGGGAGAACGAAAAAGCCTCCGTATCCAAGTTGCAGGATCTTCGTCAGTATATCGAAAATGCGAAGGCGGAAATCGAAAGAGCGGAGCGTTCTTATGACCTGAATAAGGCGGCCGAATTGAGGCATGGGCGATTGCCTCAATTGGAGGCTCAATTGGCGGAAGCTGAATCCAAGCAAGCTGAGCGGACTTTAGTGAAGGAGGAGGTTTCTCAAGAGGAGATAGCCGATATCGTTTCTCGCTGGACGGGGGTTCCGGTAACGCGTCTCATTGAAGGAGAGAG